>NZ_JAGPXU010000011.1:0-200122 GCF_018070385.1 Micromonospora sp. C97 | reverse complement strand
CCCCCCGCCTCCGCGATCTTGCACTTTCTGTCGCGACAAAACCCACCAAACATCGCTAACCAGCAACAGAAACGGCAAGATCGCGTGGGCGTGGGCGTGGGCGTGGGCGTGGGCGTGGTGTGGGCTTGTGCGGGCGGTGCACGACGAAGGGCCCGGCGTGAGCCGGGCCCTTCGTCGTGAGCTTCGTGGTGAAAGGCGGCCTCAGGCGGTCACCGCGTCCATCGCCTTCTTGATCGCCTTCGGCGCGGTGGGGGTACGCGGCGCGTCCGCCCGCAACGCGATCATCTTCTCGCCGATCTCCTGCAACTGCTTGCGGCCCAGCGCGTCGCGGACCTTGGGGAACCACTCCTGCTCTTCCTCCTCGACGTGGTGGGTGACGTTCTCGATCAGCACTGTCGTCTTGGCGGTGAACCGCTCGTCGTCGGCGTCCATGGCGGCCAGTTCGGCGCAGAGCACGTCGGCGACGTGGTGTTCCTCGTACGACTCGAGAATGTCGTCCTCCAGGTCGGGCAGCAGCCGACGGACCTCCGGATACATCACCTCGTTCTCCAGATAGGTGTGCACCGTCAGCGCCTCCAGGATCTGGTCCACCAGCTTCTGCCGCTGGCTCGCCGGCCCCTCCTCGGCGTCCTGGAAGGCCTTGAACAGGCGACGCATTTCCTTGTGGTCCTCTTTGAGCAGGACGATGGCATCGGTCGACACCGGTGTGACCTCCCTGAAAAGTCTCGGCTGGTGGGGTTCCGGTACCCCGACGCCGACTGCGGAAACAGATGAAACCGCCTCAGACCATCGCCAGGGTGCGCGGGATCTCGTCGAGCAGCTCCCGGGCCAGAAAGCCGATCCGGCCGTAGCGGGGAATCAGCCGCTGGCCGCTCACCGAGTGCGCGAACGAGCCCCAGCAGGCCGCCTGCGCAGGGTCGGCACCCCGGGACAGCAGCCCCGCCAGCAACCCGGCGAGCACGTCCCCGCTGCCGGAGGTGCCCAGCCCGGCGTCGCCGCTCTCCTCCCGCCAACCCCGACCGTCCGGGGCGGCCACGTGCCCGTACAGCGACACGACCGCCTCGTACCGGGCGGCCAGCTCGGCCGCCTCGGCGTCCAGGTCGTCGCCCGGGTCCCGCCCGAGCAGGTGCCCCGCCTCGGTGACGTTGGGGGTGAGCACCACCGGTCGACCGGAGCCGACCAGCAGGTCCGGTGCGTGGCTGAGCGCGCCGAGGGCGTACGCGTCGAGCACCAGCGACGTGTCCGGGCGGGCCGCCTCCAGGACCAGGCCCAGCAGGCGGTTGGTCTCTTCGATGGCCTTCAGACCCGGGCCGAGCGTCACCACATCGGCCTGCGCGACCAGGTCGCCGAGTTGTCCGTCCCGGTCGGCGGCCACCGCGCCGTCGGCGGTCTCCGGCAGCCCGACCACCAGCGCCTCAGGCACCTGGATGCTCAGCGCGGCGGCGCTGGACTCGGCGGCGGCCAGCTGGAGCACCCCGGCGCCGGCGCGCAACGCGGCCACCCCGGCGAGCAGCACCGCGCCCGGCGTGAAGCGGGAACCGCCGACCACCAGCACGGTGCCCCGGCTCTCCTTCCCACCGACCGGCACCGGCAGCGCCCAGTCCCGCAGCAACGCCGGGGTGATCACCTTCACCTCAGACCGGCTCGGCATGGATCTCGTCCTCCCTGGTGGGCTGGGCGCCCTGCTGACGCAGGTGCGCGACATCGTTGAAGGCGGTGAGCGCCAGGCGGTCGTCGCCGTCCGCCGACCACTCGGTGATCGAACAGTTGGCGATGACGTCCTGCCGCGTGAGCGCCATCAGTTCGTCCTCGGTCAACCCCTCCACCAGATAACGAAGCAGGAAGACCAGCGCGTCGTGGCCGAAGAGCAGCACCCGGCAACCCTCGTGATCACGGCGCAGGTCGCCCAGCAGCGTCCGCAGCCGCAACGCCACGTCGGTCCAGGACTCCCCACCCGGCGGCCGGTAGTAGAACTTGCCCAACCGCTCCCGACGCTCGGCCTCGTCCGGGTAGCGCCGGCGCACCCCGTGCCCGGTCAACCCGTCGAGGATGCCCAGCTCCCGGTCGCGCAGCCGCTCGTCGCGGTGGACGGGGATGTCGGTGTTGGCCAACGCCAGCCGGGAGGTCTGCACCGCACGCAGGTAGGGCGACACCACCGCCACGTCCGGGCGCTTCGCGTCCGGCAGCTCGGCCAGCCAACGGCCGGTCGCCCGAGCCTGGTCCTCGCCGGTCGCGGAGAGCGGCACGTCCGCGTCGCGGTGGGTGAGGTCGATCAGCTCCGCGCCCGACGCCTCGGCCTGCGTCGCCGCGACGTTCGCGGTGCTCTCGCCGTGCCGGACGATCCAGAGGGTTGCCAGTTCCGCCATGCGGCCCCCCTACCCGGGCGCCGCCGACGGTAACCGTGTCCGGCTCGCCGACCCTCAGTCGAGGACCGGTGGGGTAGGAGGGCCGGTGGGGCGGAGCCTCACGGCTGATATGCGATCTTCGGCACCCAGTTGGTCGTGTCGTAGGCGCTCGTGCCGTTCTGGTGTTGGTGGAAGCGCAGGGTGTCACCCGCGGCCACGCTCAGCTCGATCATCGGGAACGGGACCCGGTCCACCGGACCGACCTTCTGCCTACCGGTGGATGGCCAGACGTTCGTCCCGTTCCGGGTCAACCGGACCAGCACGCCGTCGGCCCCCGAGCCGTTGTCGGTGTAGAGGTCGCCCAGCGCCGAGGTGATCCGAACCCTGCCGGCACGCGGAGCGACCCAGGCCCGCACCGACTCACGGTTGCCGTCGGCGTGCTGCGAGACCGGCCCGATCTGTAGGTACGGCGCTGTGCCGTGCCACAGCTGTTGGGCGGCGTCCCACGTCATCGGGGTGCCGCCGGCACCCTCGTCGTACTCCTCGTACGACCACTGGGCCGCGCCCTGAACGCCGCCGAAGTCGCCGTTACCGGACCAGCTGACCCGGCTACCCCCGGTGTAGGTCAGGGTCGGGAGCCAGAGGGTGGTGTCATAGGCGGAGGTGACGTTCTGGTTGACGTGGAAGGCGATCCGGTCGCCGGCGGCCACCGTCATGTCCACGGGTTCGAAGGGCAGGGTGCTGGCTGGCTCGACCGCCGCGTAGCCGGTGGCCGGCCAGACGGGCAGCCCATTCTTGACGATCTTCACACGGACGCCGTCGGCGCCGGAGCCGCCGCCGGCACGAATGCCGTCGAGGTCGGCGCCGACGCGCACCGTGCCGGCTCGTGGCGCCGTCCAGACCCGCACCGAGTCGCGGTTGCCATCCGGATGCCAGCCGATGGAGTCCAGCAGTGAGAACGCCGAGGTGCCGTGCCAGCGCTGGTCGCTGTCCGACCACGTCATGTCGGTGTACGCGGTGCCGTCGTACTCCTGGTAGCGCACTCCGTTCTCACCCTGCTTCTTGCTGGCATCGGTGCTCAGGCTGACGGCGTTGCGGTCGAATCCGGCGGCGTTCAGGGTCACCTTCTGCCGGTACAACCAGCGCATGTGCTTCGGGAGGTCGACTCCGTCGTGCGGCCAGCGGAAGAAGTAGCCGTAGTAGACGTAGAACTGCTGGCCCACGACGCCATTGGTGGAACCGTCGACCCCGACGATGGTCTCGTAGGGCTGAAGGGTGGCCTTGCTGTTCGCGTTGCTGCTCAGGAGCCACGACGGGGTGTCGAAGTGTGCCGGGTCGTCGCCGAACGCGAGGAAGATGCCCTGGCCCTGGCCGCCGCTGCCACCGGTGAGCAGGTACTTGCCGAGGTAGGTGCTGTAGGCGGCGCCAGCGTGGGAGTCGTAGGAGTTCGTCGGGCTGGCAGCGACGACCTCGGTGGCCTGTCCGTGCATGCCGGGCTCGTTCCAGGCGCCTCCGTGGTATTTGGTCCACGGGCTGACCGTGCCGCGTTTGGCGGCGTCGATCACCTCGGCGACCGGGGCGCGGGCGACGACCGGCATGCCGAACTCGGTGAAGTACACGTGGAAGAAGCCGTCCTTGAGCACGAATGGCATTCCGCCGATGTTGTCGGTCGAACCGTCGGGTGCCTTTTTACGGGCGGCGAGTGTCTTGCCCAGCAGGGTGAAGTGCTCCCCGTTGTCGGTGGAGTACGCCAACCCGCCGGCCCACCACCCCGACGTCTGCGGGTCGGCGTTCTCGATGTGGCAGAACGCGAGTAGGTGACCCTCCTCGGTGCGGTACACGCTCGCGATCCACCACTGCCCGTCGAGGCCGTGCGGATTGCGGAACCGGTTGGCCGTCGTGTCGGCGTACACCCTTACCTGCGCGGGACGGGCGAGGTCGCCGCGGAACTTCTGCACCTGCCGGCCAAAATCCGAGGAGTGGTAGAAGTCGAACTGGCTGCCGTTGGGGACGACCGACAGGCTGGCATCCAGGGCGGTGCGCTCACCGATCCGGTCGAAGTCGGCGGGATTCATGACCAGTTCGGCCTGGTCGAGAGTGAACTTCGGCTCGTAGTCGTAACTGATCCGCGGATTCCACGAGAGCCCGTCGTGCAGCCCCGTCCCTGCCCGGTTCGCGTGGAACAGGAGCGTGTCGCCGGCGTTGACGGCGGTGGTGAAGACGTGTTGGGCCATGAAGGCGGGTCGCAGGTGCTGGAAGTCGGCCGACGGCCACACCTTGCTCGTCGTGCCGCCGCTACGCTTGCGGACGAAGGTCCGGACACCGTCGACGTTCGTGATGTCGGGGTCGATGTAGGTCTGGTGGTCCATGGTGCCGCGCACCGTGACCGCGCCACCCCGTGGCGCCGTCCAGGCGATGACCGCGTCATTGGTGTCCGGGTGAAGCCCGCTGCGGCTGATGACGCAGAACTCGCAGTTGCCCCGCCACCGGTCCCGCGTCGGCTCCCACACCATCGGTGTGTAGGCGACACCGTCCCACTGCAGGTAGGACCACTGGTTCGCGCCCTGCGTGTTGGAAAATCCCAGAGCGAACTGGTAGTCGTCCGGCACGACGGTCGGCGCGGCCTCGGCGGGTGTCGGGCGCAGCGCAGGTGTGCCGACGAGGTTCGCGGCGGCGAGCACCAGCGCCAGCGCCAAGACCCCGTGACGCAGTGGGTTCCGAAGCATGATCACGTGGTCTCCAGCGGCTCGTGGACAGTCCGGCACACGCTAGAGGATCACCCCGCTCCGCGGTGGCCCATGCCCGGAGCGAGGGGGCGCACGCGGCGACAGGGTGTCGCCGCGAACCCGCGGGCCGTCAAGTGCGGCACCGACACCCCACCTCGTCGTACGGTGTGTGGCGTGGCCACGGCGGCGGAGGAGATCCAGGTTGGCGAGCGGCTGGTCCGCGTCTCCAGCCCCGACAAGCCCTACTTCCCGGAGCGTGGGCTGACCAAGCTGGACGTGGTCCGCTACTTCCTGGCGGTGGGTGACGGCATCCTGCGCGCGCTGCGGGATCGGCCGACCATGCTCGAACGCTGGCCCCGTGGGGTCTTCGAGGGCGCGACGATCGCCACCCGGCAGACCAACCGGGGCGACGCGTTCTACCAGAAGCGGCTGCCGGCGGGCGCTCCCGAGTGGGTGCGGACCGCGCACATCACCTTCCCCAGTGGCCGTACCGCCGACGAGGTGGCGCCGAGCGAGCTGGCGGTGGTCATCTGGGCCGCCAACCTGGGCACCCTGCGGTTCCACCCGTGGCCGGTCACCGCCGCCGACGTGGAACGCCCCGACCAGCTGCGCATCGACCTGGACCCGATGCCCGGCGTCGGCTTCGAGCAGGTGGTACCGGTGGCGCACGAGGTGCGGGCGTTCCTCGCCGAGCTGGGCATGACCGGCTACCCGAAGACGACCGGCGGCCGGGGCCTGCACGTCTACCTGTCGATCGAGCCGCGGTGGAGCTTCGGTGACTGCCGTCGGGCGGTGCTCGCGTTGGGCCGGGAAATGCAGCGCCGGCTGCCGGACCTGGTCACCACGACCTGGTGGCGCGAGCAGCGGGACCGGCCGGTCTTCGTCGACTACAACCAGATGGCCCGGGACCACACGGTGACCTCGGCGTACTCGATCCGGCCCACGCCGGCCGCGCTGGTCTCCGCGCCGCTGGACTGGTCGGAGCTGGACCGGGTCCGCCCGGAGGACTTCGACGTGCTCAGCATGCCGGCCCGGTTCGCCGAGCGCGGCGACCCGCACGCCGGCCTGGACGGTGACCGGCACTCGCTGGAGCCGTTGCTGGAGTTGGCCGACCGCGACGGGCTGGAGGCCCCGCCGGAGCGGTGAGCCCAGCCGGTCACGCCCAGGGACTGCCGGCCCCGTCGAACTCCTCGAAGACCAGCCAGGTGCGGGTGGACAGCACCCCGGGAATGCTCTGCACCCGGCCCAGCACCACGTCGCGCAGCGCGGCGTTGTCCGGTGCGCGCACCAGCGCGAGCACGTCGTGGTCACCGCCGAGCAGTGCGGCGTGCTCGATGTAGCGCACCCGGGCCAGCTCGGCCGACACCTCCCGCCAGGTGTTCTGCTCGATGGTCAGGGCGATGTACGCCGACGTGCCCAACCCGGCCGCCTCGGGCGCCACCTGGGCCCGGAACCCGGTGATCACCCCGTCGCGCAGCAACCGCTCCACCCGCGCGTACGCGTTGGTGCGGGAGATGTGGATGCGTTCGGCGAGGGTGCGCACCGACGTTCTACCGTCGCGGACCAGCTCGTCGAGGATCCGCCGGTCGACCTCGTCCAACGCTCGGGCCGATCGTCCCGATCCCGCGCCCCCGCTCGCTTCGTCGGCGGTCTCCTGGCTCACTACTGGGCCCTCCGCATGCCAACCGTCCCGCCTTCTGTGTCGATCTTGAGTCAATCATCCACAAGCGGAAGCATAGGCTCACCACACGTCCCAGGAGGTTCCGCCGTGACGACCACTCCCCAGGCGGTCCGCAGGGCATCCCCGCGCGCCCGTCGAACGGTCACCCCGCCCGACCCGGCCCGCTCGTTGCTGCCGGACGCCGAGCCGGTCCGCCTGCTCGCCCAGGACGGCACGCCGCTGCCCGCCCGCGCCGACTACCCCGAACCAGCCGCCGAGGTGCTGCACGAGCTGTACCGCCGGATGGTGCTCGGCCGGCGCTTCGACACCCAGGCGACCGCCCTGACCAAGCAGGGCCGGCTCGCCGTCTACCCGTCCTCGCGAGGCCAGGAGGCGTGCCAGGTCGGCGCGGTCCTCGCGGTCCGCGACACCGACTGGGTCTTCCCCACGTACCGCGAGTCGATGGCGCTGGTTGCCCGGGGCATCGACCCGGTCGAGGTGCTCACCCTGCTGCGCGGCGACTGGCACTGCGGCTACGACCCGACCGAGGTACGCACCGCACCGCAGTGCACCCCGCTCGCCACCCAGTGCGTGCACGCCGCCGGGCTGGCCCACGGTGAGGCGTACCAGGGTCGCGACACCGTGGCGCTGGCCTTCATCGGCGACGGCGCCACCAGCGAGGGCGACTTCCACGAGGGGGTCAACTTCGCCGCCGTGTTCAAGGCGCCGGTGGTCTACTTCGTGCAGAACAACAAGTACGCGATCAGCGTGCCGCTGTCCCGGCAGACCGCCGCGCCGTCGCTGGCCTACAAGGGCGTCGGCTACGGCGTACCCAGCGAGCAGGTCGACGGCAACGACCCGGTAGCGGTGCTCGCCGTGCTCACCCGCGCGGTCGCCCACGCCCGGGCCGGCAAGGGACCGTTCCTGGTCGAGGCGCACACCTACCGGATGGAACCGCACACGAACGCCGACGACGCCAGCCGCTACCGCGACGGCGCCGAGGTCGACGCCTGGCGGGACCGGGACCCGATCGCCCGGCTGGAGACCTACCTGCGCGCCCGCGGCGTGCTCGACGACGCGGCGGTCGCCGAGATCGCCGAGCAGGCCGAGGCGTACGCGGCGGACCTGCGGACCCGGATGAACGCGCAGCCCGCTGTCGACCCGCTGAGCCTCTTCGACCACGTCTACGCCGAACCCACCCCGCAGCTGATCGAACAGCGTGAGCAGGTCCGCGCCGAACTGGCCGCCGCCCGCGCCGAGGAGGGTGACGCCTGATGGCCACCACCATGGCGAAGGCGCTCAACACCGCGCTCGCCGACGCGCTCGCCGCCGACGACCGGGTCGTCGTCTTCGGCGAGGACGTCGGCGCGCTCGGCGGCGTCTTCCGGATCACCGACGGCCTGCAGGCCCGCTTCGGCGACAAGCGCTGCTTCGACACCCCCCTCGCCGAGGCCGGTATCGTCGGCTTCGCCGTCGGCCTGGCCATGTCCGGCCTGCGCCCGGTGGTCGAGATGCAGTTCGACGCGTTCGCGTACCCGGCGTTCGAGCAGATCGCCTCGCACGTGGCGAAGCTGCGCAACCGCACCCGGGGCGCGCTGAGCGTGCCGATCGTCATCCGGGTGCCGTACGCGGGCGGGATCGGCGGGGTCGAGCACCACTGCGACTCGTCCGAGGCGTACTACGCGCACACCCCCGGGCTGAAGGTGGTCACCCCGGCCACCGTCGACGACGCGTACTCGCTGCTGCGCGAGGCGATCGACGACCCCGACCCGGTGGTCTTCATGGAGCCCAAGAAGCTCTACTTCGCCAGCGCCGACGCGTCGCTCCCGGCCCGCACCGAGCCGTTCGGCCGGGCCGTCGTGCGCCGCCCCGGTCGGGACGCCACGCTGGTGGCGTACGGGCCGGCGGTGCCGGTCGCGCTGGAGGCCGCCGAGGCCGCCCGCGAGGAGGGGTGGGACCTGGAGGTCGTCGACGTGCGCACGATCGTGCCGTTCGACGACGCCACCATCACCGCCTCGGTCCGGCGGACCGGCCGGTGCGTGGTGATCCAGGAGGCGCCCGGCTTCGCGGGCGTCGGCGCGGAGATCGCCGCCCGGGTGCAGGAGCGCTGCTTCCACGCGCTGCACGCCCCGGTGCTGCGGGTCGCCGGGCTGGACATCCCGTACCCGGCGCCGATGCTGGAGCACACCCACCTGCCCGGCGTGGACCGGGTGCTCGACGCGGTGGCCCGCCTGCAGTGGGACGACCAGCCGGACGCGCGTTGGGCGGCGGCATGACCACCGTCGAACGGACGCAGGTCTTCCTCCTGCCCGACCTGGGCGAAGGGCTGAGCGAGGCCGAGATCGTCGAGTGGCGGGTCGCCGTGGGAGACATCGTCACCGTCGACCAGAGCGTGGTCGAGGTGGAGACCGCCAAGGCCGTCGTCGACGTGCCCTGCCCGTACGCCGGCCGGGTGGTCACCCTGCACGGCGCGGCCGGTGAGGTACGCCCGGTCGGCCAGCCGCTGATCACCATCGCGCCGTTGGACGGGGGCGACGAGCCCGCCGGGCACGCCACCTACCGCGAGGAGGAGCGGGCCGGCTCCGGCAACGTGCTCATCGGGTACGGCACCGGCCACGGCACCACCACCCGCCGTCGGCGTCGGCCCCGCCTGACGGTCGCCCCCGAACCGGCCGACACCGCACCGACCGGCGCGGTTGCCGGTGGCCCGACCGGCGACCCGGCACCATCGCCCTCCGCTCTGGTCATCTCGCCGATCGTGCGGCGGCTGGCCCGCGAGCACGGCGTCGACCTCGGCACCGTGCGGGGCACCGGGCCCGGCGGGGTGATCCGCCGCGCCGACGTGGAGGCCGCGCTGGCCGCCCCCGCCGCCCGGCTCGCCGCCGTGCCCGACCCGCACGTCGCCCTCGCGCCGACCGGGGACGGCGACGTGATCGTCCCGCTCACCGGCGTGCGCAAGGTGATCGCCGACAAGCTCTCCCGCAGCCGGCGGGAGATCCCCGAGGTGACCATCTGGGTCGACGTGGACGCCGCCGGGCTGCTGGAGACTCGCGCGGCGATCAACGCGGCGACGCCCGACGCGCCGGTCAGCATCCTGGCCCTGCTGGCCCGGATCTGCCTCAGCGGGCTGCGCCGGTTCCCGCAGCTCAACGCCCGGGTCGACACCGAGGGGCAGCGGATCGTCCAGTCCGCCGGGGTGCACCTCGGCATCGCCGCGCAGACCGACCGGGGGCTGCTGGTGCCGGTGCTGCGCGACGCCCAGCGGCTCACCACCGCCGAACTGGCCGCCGAACTGGCGGCGACCACCGCCGCCGCGCGGGCCGGCAGCCTGCCCCCGGCCCGGCTGACCGGTGGCACCTTCACGCTGAACAACTACGGGGTGTTCGGCGTCGACGGCTCCACGCCGATCATCAACCACCCCGAGGCGGCCCTGCTCGGGGTCGGGCGGATCGTGGACAAGCCGTGGGTGGTCGACGGGCAGCTCGCCGTCCGCAAGGTGACCCAGCTCAGCCTCACCTTCGATCACCGGGTCTGCGACGGCGGGGTGGCCGGTGGCTTCCTGCGCCACGTCGCCGACTGTGTGGAGCGCCCGGCGCTGCTGATCGCCGCCGTCTGACGCGTACCCCCGGCCCCGGTGTCGCCCGTGCGGCGCCGGGGCCGGCGCACGCCCGGGGGTTTCCCGGCGGTGTCAGGGGGAAGTCGGCCCCGCCGGAGCGCACCGAACGCGTCGAAGGGAGCCGGCCTGTGGCCGTGGCGAACGAGCTGCTACTGAACTCGGTCCGGGTGCGGCGGCCCGCCGCCGCCGGTGCGCCGCTCTACTGCGACGCCCTGGAGTACGGGCTGACCGGCGACGGCTCCACCAACGACCAGCCGGCGCTGGCCGCCCTGGTGGACCGGCTCGGCGCCGGGTACGCCTCCGACGGGCGGGCCCGGGTGATCTACTGCCCGCCGGGCATCTACTCGATCCGCGACGCCGGCACGGTGTGGCGCAGCGGGGTGTCGCTGATCGGGGCTGGTCCGGCGGCGACCCGGTTCATGCTCAGCAACGAGGGCAACCGGGCCGACCCGACCCCGTTGGCCTTCTGGACCACGGTGCAGCACGGCGCCGACCGGGACCGGCACATCGCGGACTGCACCTTCGCCGACTTCCAGATCGACGGCTCCGGCGTCGCCATGGCCGAGTACAACTACCTGGCCAAGGGCCTCGGCCTGCAGTACGTGGTGCGCGGCGTCTTCCGCAACCTCTACATCCACCACACCGCGGCCAGCGGCCTGGGCTGCGACTTCCTCCAGGACTCCCTGATCGACGGGGTGGTGGTGGTCGGCTGCGGCCGACTCGACAACGGCGAGCAGATGGGCGGCGCCGGAATCGGGATCGGCATCGGCGGCTGGGGACCGGTGGAGCGGTTGACCATCGCCAACTGCACCGCCCTGGCCAACGGCACCAACGGCATCTTCCTGGAGCTGCAGAAGGACTACTGGACCCCACCGCGCGGCTACCGCATCATCGGCTGCCACAGTCAGGGCAACCGCTTCGGCATCTCCGACTGGGGCGCCGACGGCCTGATCGTCTCCGCCTGCACGATGACCGGAAACCTGGAGGCCGGCTTCGACGTGTCGTCGCAGGGCACCTCCACGGTGGCGGGGCGGGGCGGACTCGTCACCGACTGCGTCATCGACGGCAACCTGCGCGACGGGATCAGCATCGGCAACAGCCCCGGACCGTACCTCGTCCGGGGCAACCGGATCAGTGGCAACGGCCAGCACGGCTACCACTCCCGCGACCTCGGGCGCGGTTACCAGGGCCCGGTCCGGGACGTGGTGATCGAGAGCAACGAGTTCTGGGGCAACGGCCTCGACGCGATCCGGATCGACCACCAGATGACCGACGCGGTCCTGCTCAACAACCGGATCCGCAACAACGGACGGCAGTACGGCCGGGCCGCCGGCGGCGCGGGCGAGGCCGTCCGCTACAGCGAGCGGAGCCTGGTGGACCGCACCGCCGACTGGCCGCACGACGGGCACCGCGGCAAGATCCTGCGGGTCGGCCGGTCGGTGGCCACTGTCGCCGCCAACACCGGCGACGAACTCACCCTGGCCCCGGTCCGCCCGGACGCCTTCAGCGCGTGGAGCGGGGACGTGCCGCCGCCGGGCTGCGCGTACGAACTCGACCCCGCACCCGGGCAGCGGGCCGGCATCACCATCAACGCGCCGTTCGACTCGGCCACCATCCGCGGAAACCGGATCTGGGACAACCACGACAACCAGACCCAGACGCACGGGCTGTGGATCACCGATCGGGGCAGTTGCGTGGACTGCCGGGTCGAGGACAACGACCTCGCCGGCAACGCCGAGGAGGGGATGCGGCTGGACACCCCGCCGGTGGGTGGACGCTGGCGTGACAACCACGTCGACAGCGACTGGAGCTGACCGACGGGCGGCGGCGGCCGGAACGCTCCGACCGCCGCCGCTGTCACGCTGTGGAACTGGTCAGCCGGCCAGGCCGGCCACCGGGGTCGGGTCCAGCACGACCGTCGCCGAGCCGGACTGCGGGGGTACACCCGGGTCGGTCGGCGCGTCGGTGTACTCCGCGACGAACACCGCGGTCAGGTTGTCAGCGCCGCTGTGCCCACCGTCCAGGAAGGTGGGGATGGTCCCACTGCAACCCGTCGAGGTGGAGAGCGGGTGCCCGTGCTCGTCGTGCCCGAGCACGTAGGTGACCTTCACCCGGGAGCAGTCCACCGGCAGGTCGTCGGTGACCTTCACCTCGTAGGCGACCGTCTGCCCGAACTCGAACGGCTGACCGGCCACCGGGGCGACGAACTCGACGATCGGCGCGGTCGGCCCGACCACCAGGGGCAGGGTGGCCGAGGCGGAACGGCCGGTGCGGTCGGTCACCTTCAGCGTCGGCGTGTACGAGCCGTTCTCCGGGAACGTCCAGCTCGCGTTCGGCGCGGTGCTGTCCACCGAGCCGTCCGCGTTGAAGTCCCACGCGTAGCTCAGCTTGTCGCCGTCCGGGTCGGTCGTGCCGGCGCTGGAGAACGCGACGGTCAGCGGGGCCTGGCCCACGGTCGGCGTACCACTGATCTTCGGGATCGGGGTCCGGTTGCCCCGGACGAAGTCGATCCGGGACAGCTGCGCGTCCGGGTTCTCGGCGAAGTAGCCGTCGCCGTACTCGAGCACGTAGAGCGCGCCGTCCGGGCCGAACTCCATGTCCATCGGGTTGTCCACCACCAGCGACGGCACCACCGGGCGGATGTCGGTGACGTCGCCGTCGGAGTCGAGGCGGAACTCCTTGATGTAGTCGCGGGTCCACTCGTAGAACAGCGGAACCCCGTCGTAGTAGGCCGGCCAGCGGGTCCGTGAGGTGCTGGTCCCGTCGTAGTCGTACGCCGGGCCGCCCATCGGACCGATACCGCCGGTGCCCAGCTGCGGGAACTCAGCCGAGGCCGTGGACGGGTACCAGACCTGCGGCTGCTCGACCGGCGGCAGCTGCCGCTTGCCGGTGTTGTGCGGTGAGTCGTTGACCGGGCGCGCGCAGTTGAACTTCTTGCCGGACTGGCCGGTGGCGAAGTCGTAGTCGCGGTAGGCGATCGTCGGCGTCACGCAGTACGGCCAGCCGTAGTTCGCCGGCTTGTCGATCATCATCCACCGGCCGTGTCCGGCCGGCCCGCGCTCCGGGTTCGGGTTGGAGGCGTCGGGGGAGTAGTCGCCCAGGTACACGTTGTCGGTGCGCCTGTCGACGGCGAACCGGAACGCGTTGCGCAGCCCCATCGCGTAGATCTCCGGGCGGGTCTGCGCCGTGCCGGGCTTGAACAGGTTGCCGGCCGGGACCGTGTAACCACCACCGGCCTTCGGCTTGATGCGCAGCAACTTGCCGCGCAGGTCGTTGGTGTTGGCGGAGGTGCGCTGGGCGTCGTACGCCGGGTTACGGTCGGCCCGCTCGTCGATCGGGATGTAGCCGTCGGAGGCGAACGGGTTGGTGTCGTCGCCGGTCGACAGGTACAGGTTGCCCTTGCTGTCGAAGTCGATCTGACCACCGACGTGGCAGCAGATGCCCCGGTCGGTCGGCACCTCGATGATCTGCTGCTCGCTGGCGAGGTTCAGCCGCATCCCGTCCAGCTTGAACCGGGACAACCGCAGCGCGCCCTTGAACCGCTGCCAGTCCGCCGCGGTGCCGGTCTCCGGCGCGTCCCCCTCGTTGACGTCGGGGGTCGCCGGGTCGTCCACCGGGGTGTCCATCGGCGGCGAGTAGTAGAGGTACACCCACTTGTTCTGGGCGAAGTTCGGGTCGATGGCGACCCCCTGCAACCCCTCCTCGTCGTGCTCGTACACCGGGATGTCGGCGGCGAGGGTGTTCAGCCCGGTGCGCGGGTCGTGGATGCGGACCTCACCGGTGCGGGAGGTGTGCAGCACCCGCAGGTCGGGCAGCACGGCGAGGCTGATCGGCTCGCCCGGGAAGTCGTTGAGTGTCACTTTCTGGAAGCTGCTGTCCGGCGGCGCGGCCGGCGCGGCGGCCGCCGCCGACGGCGGCACGGCCAGGCCGGCCGTCACCAGCAGCAGGGCGGACGCGAGTGCGGTCCTGTTCATCAGGTGTGTCCCCCGAGGTGTTTTCAGTACCGGAGTGAGGCGAGGTAGTCGAAGCCGACGCGGGCGGTGTCCAGGGCGTCGGCGGGGGAGCGTGGCGCGGTGCCCGCGTCGTCACGCTCCACGATGTACTCCTCGATGCCGGCCTCCCGCTCGTGGGCGAAGATCCGGCCGAAGTCGATGACGCCGTCGCCGAGGTCGGCGAAGCCGGCCTCGACGTCGAGGTCCTTGACGTGCACCTGGCGGATCCGGCCGCGGTTGGCCCGGATCACGTCGACCGGGTCGTGGGCGCCCCGCCACGTCCAGTAGAGGTCGAGCTCGAAGTGGACGAGCCGGGGATCGGTCTGGGAGCTGAGGATGTCGAACCCGGTCGAGCCCCCGGTCAGCGGCACGAACTCGAGTTGGTGGTTGTGGTAGCCGAATTCGAGCCCGGCGCGCTCGGCGAGCCGTCCGGCCTTGTTCAGGTCCCGGGCCAGGGCCCGGTAGACGGCGGGGTCGCGGATCGGCTGACCGGCCGCGTCCCGACCGAAGTACGGGTGGACGATCTTCTTGCAGCCCACCACGTTGGCGTCGGCGAGGGCCTGCTCCCAGGTGGCGGCGTCGAACGGCTGTGGGATGCCGACGTGCCCGGAGGTGGAACGCAGCCCGGCGTCGTCGAGCGCCGCCCGGAACTGCGCCGCGGTGCGGCCGACGAAACCGGCGTGCTCCACCCGCCGGTAGCCGATCCGGCGCAGCGCGTCCAGGGTGCCGGGCAGGTCGATGGCGAGTTGGTCACGCAGGGTGTAGAGCTGAATGCTGATCCGGTCCACCGGCACCCGACGGCGGCCCTGGGCCTGCGCCCCGGATGCGCCGGGTGCGGCGGTGGCCGGGCCGGCGAGCAGACCGGCGGCGCCGACGGCAGCCGCGGAGACGGTCGCGGCACGCAGCACGCCACGGCGGCTGACCGGCTCGGATGCCGGTGTGTTGAGTTGTTGATCCATGGTGGTGGTCCCTTCCTGACGGCTGGTACGCCGTCGACGGAGGTCGACCTGACTGCCGTCTGCCGGGCGCGCCGAACCGGCCGCGGTGGGCTTCGGCGGGACGGTGAGGGACGGCTCGTGGGTGCGGCCCGGACCCATCGGGGGCGGATCGCGGCGACCCGGCACAGGTGGCGGCAAGTTGATCGACGAATGGGCAACCCTCTATCTGGATCGTGACCTTACCCTTGCCTTCGGACGAAGGCAAAGCTTTGTCGCGTTCGGCAGAAGCTTCGCTCCAATTGACAAAAGTCCGCCCCCGAGGTGCGCCACCGGCCGTGACCTCCTGCTCCCGCGCCCCGCACCCGCTGGCCGCGCCCGGTCTCGGCCGGCCGTGCCGCGAGCCCGCCCTCGGGACCGGCGCCCGCGGGCATCCGGACAGTCGACGTCGCGTCGCTCAAGCGGCGCGAAGCGCACGACACCAGTCGGTTGCGCCTCTGTTCCGGCCAACTGGAGCATTGTCGGAAAATGCGTCGATAAATGCGCGGCCAATTATTTCCGAATGCCGCTAATGGCTCACTCGGGCAAGCGAGAATGTGACGGAGGGAAGTCGAAACGGGGGGACTGAAACATGACGTCTAGGCGGCGATTGACGCTGTTGGCCGTAACCATCGCAGCCGCACCACTCGTCCTGGGTGCGTGCACCGCAGAGCGGGAGTCGGCGACCGGCTCGGCCAAGAAGCACGCCGCCCCACCGGAACTCGCCGTGACACCGGGGGACAAGGCCCGGGACGTCCCGGTCAGCGCCGAGGTGGGCACCGTGGTCAAGGGCGGGCGGGTCACCGCCGTACGCCTCACCGACGACAAGGGCAAGCAGGTCAACGCCGAGCCGCGCGAGGACGGCTCCGGCTGGGTGCCGAACGCTCCGCTGCAGCCGAAGCGGACCTACACCGCCGAGGTGACCGCGACCGGTGACTCCGGTGCCACCACCACGCGCAGCACCACCTTCACAACGATGGCCAAATCGACCAAACCGCAGATCACCAGCACACTCTATTTCAACGGTAATCGGACGTACGGCACCGCGATGCCGGTAACGGTGGCGTTCGACCCGGGAATTCCGAAAGAGGCCAGAGCGGATGTGCAGCGGCGGTTGTTCGTAAAGACCAATCCGCCGCAGCCGGGCACCTGGTCGTGGCTGGCCGACGGCACTCAGGTCTATTACCGGGCGCCCGATTTCTGGAAGCCGGGAACCACCATCAGCGTCCGGGCAGGTCTGGAGGGTCTGCCGATCGGCAAGGACAAGGTCGGTGACGCCGAGCGGACCGCGACCTCCAAGATCGGGCGACAGGTCTCGCTGGAGATCGACAATGCCACCAAGCAGATGACGGTGCTGCGCGACGGCAAGCAGATCCGCCGGATCCCGGTCAGCCTGGGCAAGCCGAGCACGCCGAGTTCCAGCGGCAAGATGGTGATCATGGAGAAGCACGAGCGGACCACCTTCGACACCCGGGGCGAGCCGAACGGTGGCTACGTGGTCGACGTCGACGACGCCCAGCGCTACACCTGGGGCGGCGAGTTCATCCACTCCGCCCCCTGGTCGGAGGGGGACCAGGGCAACACCAACGTGTCGCACGGTTGCGCGAACGTCTCCGCTGCGGCGGCCGACTGGCTGATGGGGGTCACGCAGGTCGGTGACCTGATCACCGTCAAGGGCACCGAGGTGGAGCTGCAGCCGGGCAACGGTTGGACCGCCTGGAACGTGAGCTGGGACGAGTTCGCCCGGGGCAGCGCCCTGCCGGTGCCGCCGGGCCTCAAGCCCGCGCCGGTCGCCCCGGCGCACCCGGGCGCGGTGGCCGGCGGATCGCCCGCACCGGCGCCCTCGGTCAGCGGTCGCTGAGTCACCGATCGGCAGCACAGGGCCGGCCCGCCACCATGGCGGGCCGGCCCTGTCGGCCATCACCCCAGGGGTACGCGGGCCACCGCGGACCCGGTCAGGCTGCCCAGCCAGAGCTGGTCGCCGTGCTGGCGTACTCCGGTGATCATCGAGTAGTGCCCGCTCGGGCCGTGCAGCGTCCGGCGGACCGCGCCCGCGCCGTCGACGAGCGCGACCAGCCCGTAGCGGCGGGGCTGCGGTTGCAGGGCGTCGGGCAGCAGAGCGGCGATCTGCCGTAGCCGCGGATGGGGCAGCAGCCGCTCGGCGATCGGCACCCGAGGGCTGGGCAGCGCGATCCAGTACGTCCCGTCACCCACCGAGGCGAGATTGTCCGGGTACGCGGGCAGGTCGGCGAGCACCCGCACGCCGCCGCTCAGCTCGACGCGCAGCAGCCGGTGGGTGCTGGTCTCCACGACCATCAGCGCCGACTCGTCCGGGGTCAGCGCGATCCCGTTGGGGAAGTACAGCCCGTCGGTCACCACCTCGGTGCGGCCGCTGCCCGGCTGGTGGGCCAGCACCCGACCGTTGGGGCGGTGCTCCAGCAGGTCCCGCTTCCAGTGCGAAACCGGAAACCGGTCGGAGCTGTCGGTGAAGTAGATGGTGCCGTCCCGGCCCACCGTCGCGTTGTTGGCCAGGTGCACCGGCGGTGCCGTTCCGGTGAGTTCGCGTACCGCGCCGTCCGGCGTGACCCGCAGCAACCCGCGGTACGCGTCACAGACCACCAGGGCCTCGCCGGACGGGTCCAGCTCGATGCCGAGCGGACGGCCACCGGTCTCGGCCAGCAGGTGGGGTCGGGTGCCGGCGCGCGCGTCGACCGGCCACCACCAGAGCCGACCGTCCTCGTCACCACTGATCACCCGCCCGCCGCCGTCGACCAGGACGTCCTCGGGGCCGACGGCCCCGGCGGGGAGGGGGAGCAACTCGGCCTGGTCGAGCCGCCGGTCGGTGGGGGCCCAGGCGCCGGCCAGCGCCGGAGGGCTGGTCGCCGGTTCGCGGACCGGGCGGATCAGCCGGGGCGGCCGGGGCCGGGGGATCAGCATCGACCTATTCTCCACCCGCGTGCCTGCCGACCCGCGAACTCCGCGTCCGGGCGGCGCGCCGCCCGAGCCCCTGACTCCACCCCGAGAGGGAGACGGTGCAGCTCGGGGTATGCCCCTGGGCGTACCCGGAATCACTGCGTGGAGGGACGAAAGTGTCGGTGATGGCGGCTAGATTTCACTGCATGGAAGAGCACAGCGACCGGTTCGACGTGCAGGTCAGCGTGGGTGACGAGCGGGTCCTCATGCGGGTGGCCGGCGAGATCGACATCGCCACGGTGGCCGCGTTCCGGTCCGCGCTGTGGTCCGCGCCGGCCCGCCCGGTGCTTCACGTCGAGTTGTCGCAGCTGCGGCTGCTCTCGGCGGCTGGCGTTCGCACGCTGCTTGCCGCGCATCTGCGCGTCCGGGCCCGCGGTGGCGAGCTGGTGCTGGTCGACCCGAGCCCGGTGGTGGCGCGGGTGCTGCGGGTCAGCGGGCTGCACCGCGTGATGACGATCCTGGAGCCGGCCACGGTGATCGAGGCCGCGCGCCGCCCGGTGGTCGCGACCACCGACCTGCAACTGGCCGCCTGACCCGCCCGACGAGGCCTGCTCCCACCCGCCGCGCCCGAGGTCGGCGCGGGGCCGCCGGCGGGTGGGCCGGCGACCCCGACAACGACTCAGCGCACGTCGAGCAGGTCGACGACGAAGATCAGCGTCTCACCCGGCTTGATCACGCCGGCCGCGCCGCGGTCGCCGTACCCCAGGTGCGGCGGGATGGTCAGCCGGCGGCGACCGCCGACCCGCATGCCGGCGACGCCCTGGTCCCAGCCGGCGATGACCTGACCGCCGCCGAGCGGGAAGTCGAACGCCTCGCCCCGGTTCCAGGACGAGTCGAACTCGCCGCCGGTGGAGTGCGACACGCCGACGTAGTGCACGCTGACCAGCTGGCCCGGCTCGGCCTGCGGGCCGTCGCCCACGGTGATGTCCTCGATCACGAGGTCGGCCGGCGGTGCACCCTCGATCGGACCAACCTCGGGCTTACCCGATCGGGCGCCTGCTGCCTGGTTCATGCGGGGATCTCCTGCCGTGTTGGGTGATGTGTCCGGTCACCGTCGATCCTGCCGGATCACCCCCCACCGATGTGCGGCGGACCCGCCACCTGCTCCGCAGCCCATCCGTCGATCGGGAGGCCGACGGTCCCGCTGGTGCTGGCTGACACGACGGAGCGGCGGGGGGCGCCCGGTTGGTATCGGTGACGCCCGCCGAGGGGTGTGCGTTGGTTCACCGGAGCCAGGGCATCCGCCGGACGATCGGCAGGGCCGCCCACACCCGGCCGAGGCCCACCGTGTCGCCGGCGTTGACCAGGGCCAGCACCGCCAGCACCGCGGCGTAGATCAGGTGGTCGTCCATGAAGGGGTTGTTCTCCGGAGGCAGCACGGCGGTCCACATCAGGACCAGCAGCAGCCCACCGGCCACGGCGGCGATCCGCATTCCGATGCCGAGCAGCAGGGCGACACCGATCCCGGCCAGGCCGATCATGAAGAGCCAGTCCGCCCAGGCGGCACCGGCGATCGAGGTGTAGACGTCCTTGAACGGCCCGGCCACGCCGAAGGTCAGGAAGCCCTTGGTGGGGCTGCCCCCGTTGATCCAGGCGTTCTTCTGCTCGGTGCCCATCCCGAAGCCGAACAGCTTGTCGACGAAGGCCCAGAGGAAGATCCAGCCGAGCGCCAGCCGGGTGCCGGCCAGGATGTACCGGACGGCCCGGTCGTGCACGGTGCCGACCTTCGCAGCGGTGTTCTTGGCGGTGACCCGCTCGATCGTCGCGGTCATGGTCTCCACGTCCCTTCTCAGCTTCGCACCGCGCTTCCCGGTGGCATCTCCAGTGGACGCCCACGGCGCTTTCGGCGACAGGGCCGACAGACCGCAACGGCCCGGGACGTTCGACCCCCTCCGGTCCGGTCCGGCGACCCTGACGACCGTCGACGCCCCGCCGTAGCGTCCGAGATGGACCAGGAGAGGGAGGTCGTGATGAGGACCTGGCAGGTGGGTGACGTGATGACCCGGGAGGTCGAGACGGTGGTTGCCGACACCCCGTACCGGGAGGTCGTCGACGTGCTGTTGCGCCGCGGGGTCAGCGCGGTGCCGGTGATCGACGATTTCCGTCGGGTGCTGGGGGTGGTGTCCGAGGCCGATCTGCTGCACCGGGTCGAACGCGCCGGTGAGCCGGCGCTGCGACGGGTCTTCGAGAGCCGCCGACGGCGCGGTGCCCGGGGCAAGAGCGCGGCAGTGCTGGCCGGTGACCTGATGACCGCGCCGGCGATCACCACGAATCCGCAGGCGGCGCTGTCCGCCGCCGCCCGGCTGATGGACCGCGAACAGGTCAAGCGGCTGCCCGTGCTGGACGACCTCGGTCGGTTGGTCGGCATCGTCAGCCGTGCCGATCTGCTGCGGGTGCACCTGCGGTCGGACGCCGAGATCCGCGAGGACGTGGTGCAGGAGGTGCTCCGCCGGGTGCTCGCCGTACGGGACGGACTGGTGACCGTGGAGGTCCGTCACGGTGACGTGACGCTGGCCGGTCGGCTGGACCGCCGCTCCGCCGTGGACCTCGCCGGTCGGCTCGCGGGGCAGGTCAGTGGCGTCGTGCGGGTGATCAACGCGATCGCCTACGACGCCGACGACACGGTTCTCGACCCCGGCCAGGTGATGCCGGTCGCCTGAGCGCGGGTCGCGCGCCCGACCCCGACCGCGCGCACCGACTCCCGCTGCCGGTCGCCGCCCGGGTCGAGCGGGCCGGCCCGGCGACCCGGACTTCGTCGGACCGCCCGATGCCGGGTCGGGCGGTCACCTAGGCTCGAAAGAGGGCCGGCCTAGTGACGGGCGGTGCGCGGTGGTCGATGCGGAGGGCGTCGGTGGCTGAGGCGACGGTCGCGGTTCCGCTGTGGGCCTGGGCGGCGGTCGGCGTGGTGATCGCGGTGATGCTCGCCGTGGATGTGCTCCTGCACCGGGACAACCACGTCATCGAGCTCCGCGAGGCGGTGCTGTGGAGCGCCGTCTGGATCGGCGCGGGTCTGCTGTTCGGGCTGGTCGTCTGGTGGGGCCTCGGCGGTGACCCGGCCATCGCGTACTTCTCCGGCTACCTGCTGGAGAAGGCGCTCTCGGTGGACAACGTGTTCGTCTTCGCGCTGCTCTTCGGCTACTTCCAGGTGCCGCCGGGCTACCAGCACAAGGTGCTGTTCTGGGGTGTCGTGGGCGCGCTCGTCTTCCGGCTGCTGTTCATCCTCGCCGGTGCCGAGCTGCTGGACCGGCTCACCTGGGCCGGGTTCGTGCTGGGCGGGTTCCTGGTCTGGACCGGCTGGCGGCTGGCCGTACGCGGAAAGCCGGACGTCGACCCGGAACGCAACGTCGTGGTCCGGCTGTTCCGCAGGTTGGTGCCCACCGACGCCCGCTACCACGGCGACCGGTTCACCGCCCGGGTGGCCGGCCGGCGGGTGGCGACGCTGCTGCTGGTGGCGCTCGTCTCCATCGAGGCCACCGACGTGGTCTTCGCCATCGACTCGGTGGCGGCGATCCTCGCCATCACCACGAACACCTTCCTGGTCTGGACGGCCACCGCGTTCGCCGTCCTGGGTCTGCGCAGCCTCTACTTCTGCCTCGCCGGCCTCCTGCGGCACTTCGGCTACCTGCGGTACGGGCTCACGCTGCTGCTGGCCTTCGCCGGGCTGAAGCTGATTCTCGCCGAGACGCCGGTGGGCAAGCTGCCGGTCTGGCTGACCCTCGCCGTGGTGGTGCTGACCCTGGCGGTCTCCATGGGCGCCAGCGTCCTGGCCGCCCGCCGCCGCGCCGACGGCTGACCCGCCGGCACCGATCCGGCCGGTCGGTGCGGCGGCGGGTCACTGAGGGGCGGGCTCGATGCGGGCGGTCACGTCGAGGTGCGCGGGCTGGCAGTGGGTCGTCGCCGCGAATCGGCGGACTGCCGCGTGCACGTGCTCGCGTACGCCGGCGGCCGGCGCGTCGGCGGTGAGGTCCACCCGGATCCACACGTCGGGGTGCGGTGCCGGGCCGGTGAGCACCACCCGGGCCCGGCGTACCCCGGGGTTGCCGCTTAGGTCGCGTACCAACGCGTCGGTGAGAACGTCGGCGGGCAGCCGGGTCCGGCCCGGCCGGCGTCCGGGATGGCTCAGCGTGCCGCGCAGCGTGCCGCCGGGGCCCCGCAGCTCCCGGGCCAGCAGGCGCTGCCCGGCCAGGGCGAACAGCGCCCCGACCACGGCCACCGCCAGGGTGCTCCACGGCGCGGCCGTCCGCCACCGGTCGACCAGATCGGCGCTGAGCAGCGCCGCCGCCGGGTCGACGCCGGGCAGGGTGCCGAGGCTGGCCGCCAGCGCCACGGCGCCGCCCGCCACCAGCAGCAGCGCCATGACGGTCCACAGCAGTCGGTGCGCGGCGTTGGTCACGCCGGCCGCCGTCGGGGCAGCAGCCGGACGTCGACCCGGGCGGGGCGGGGCGCGGTGAGCCGGTGCAACTCCTGGTGCACGGCGAACTCGATCTCCGCCCGGGCCGCCGGGTCGCCGCTCGCGCGGATCCGGGGGCGCCACTGGCCGTGGTGCCGTCGGAGCCGGGCGCGGGCGCGGCGGACGCCCGGCACCGCGGCGGCGGCGTCGGCGAGCCGGCGTTCCACACAGCGCCGGTGCAGGTACCAGCCGTCGTGCTCGTCGGCGCGCAGGCGGACCGGCGCCCAGCGGCGCAGCTGGGCGGCGAGCAGCGCCAGGCCCAGCAGGAGGCTTGCAGTGGCCACGGTGCGGACCGTGGGATCGCGCCACCGGGTGGCGCTCAGCGCGTCCCACCAGCCGGTGGTGTCCAGCGGTGCGCGGCGGTGCACTGTGAGGAGCACCGCCTGCACGGCCGTCACCGCGCCGCCGACGAGCAGCGCGGCGCCCAGCAGCACCGACGCGATCCGGTTGGCGGTGCGCATCTCAGCCGTCCTCGGGCGCGGCGGCGCCGGCTGCGGAGGAGTCGACGCCGGGGACGAGCAGGTCGTCCACGGTGACGGTCACCACCGCCACGGTGAGCCCGGTCTGGGCGGCTACCTGGTCGGCGACCACCGTTCGGACGGTTTCGGCGATCGTCGGCACGCTGTGCCCGTACCAGGTGATCAGGTGCAGGTCGAGTCCGACGGACCGGTCATCCAGGCGGACCGCCGCCGGGCGGACCACGGACACGCCCGGCACGAGGCTGGCCGCCTGCGCCGCGATCCGCGCGACATCGGCCGCGTCGCCCGGCAAACCGGTCGTCCCGGCGGCCATCCCGGTGCCGGGGTTCGGCCCGGTGGACGGACGGGTGGTCATGGGCGTCGCCGAGCGTCGCCGCGACGGTCACCGAGCCCGGTCACCGCGAGGTCGCCGTCGAGCACCCGGACGACCAGCCAGCCGAGCAGGCCGGCGAGCACGGCGAGGGCGGCCGCGCCGGCGCCGGCGAGCGCCCAGACCGCCACGGCGAGGAACCCGGCGAGGAAGCCGAACTGCTGTCGCGACATGCGCACCTCCGGGCCGGTCCGGTACCGGCGGTCGCTGGATACACCCGGCGGCCACCCCTGGAACATCGGCACTGCTGTGATCCCGGTCACATCAGAAGTCGGTGGCCCATGATCGACCACCTAGACTCGGCCCGGCTCGACCGACCGGCGGATGGATCAGGCAGATGACGAGCACCGGGAGCGACGACCGCGGCTGGCTGCGGGCGATGCCCGCCGAGGCGGGGCACGACGCCCTGCTCAGCCGTGCCGGCCACCTGGTCCTGCCGGCACGTCGGCTCAGTGATCTGGTCCAGGGCCGTCCGGCCGGTGTCACCGGCAGCCAGTGGACCTCGGCGAGCCGCGCCAGCTTCGACTTCGTGGTCTACGCCGCCGACACCGGCCGCCCAGTCGTCGCCGTGGAGATCGGCCCGGTGCCGAGCGCCGCCTCGGCGGAACAGCGCGTGCAGCGACTCACGGACGCGGTGAGCGCCGCCGCCGGCCTGCCCGTGCTGCGGATCGGTTCGCCGACGCTACGGGCCGCCGAACACGGCCGCCGCCTGGTCGAGTACGTGATCGACGCGCGCGCGTACGCCGCGGGCGCCGGGGCCACCGTCGCCGGCACCGAGCCCGCGCCGGTGGGCTTCCGGGACATCCTGGGCCGACTGCCCGACGGGCGTACCGGGTCGGTCAACGACCTCGGCGCGCTGACCCGCGCGGCGGCCGTCGAGGCGTACGTGGCTGGGCAGGTGACCGACCCGATCGTGCGAGGGCTGCACGTGCGCTGGCTGGACGGGCCGGCCCAGGGGTGGAGCTGGGTGCAGGTACGCCCCGACGCGTGCCTCGTCGAGATGGTCTCGGTGACCGAACACCGCTTCTCCTGCGGCATCGACGCGGCCCGGCTGGCCGAGGATCTCGCCGCCGTCGCCGTGGGGGAGCGACTGCGGGAGAACGCGGTGGCGAACCTGCTGCCGCGCGCCGAGTGGACCGCGCGGATCGCCGCGCTGAGCGAGCGCCGCCACGAACTGGTCGGCGGTTTCGCCTTCGACCATCTCTGCGCCGACTGACCGCACCCGTTTCACCTGCTCTTCCCCGCCGCGTACCGGCTCCGTGTCGGGTCGCGGCAATTTCCTGTGCGTCAGTTGAACCTTCCCGGCACCCGCCCCGTACTCCTGCGCGAATGAACAGGATCTCCCCATCCGCGTCGACCGGCGCGGGAGACGGTGCGGAAAGGGCATCGTCGGCCATCGACGCATTACCGGGTGGGTCACGGTGGGTCCCTGCCGCGGCCGTGCCCCCACACATCCGTCGGTCCGCCGAGGGCAGAAATCCACTACCGGATCGAGAAGGAGAGCAATTCGATGCGCAGGTCCACTCGGGCGCGCCGGCCTTCCGGCAACGCGCGGAGCAAGCGTCTGCTGGCAGTTGTCGGCACGCTCGCGGTCTTCGGCGGAGTTGTCGCCGTGACTCAGATTTCGTCGGCCCAGGACCGGCGGACAAATAAGCCACGTCCGGCCGCCGGGCAGTGTGTGGAGCCGAGCCCGGGCGCGACCGCGCCGACCGGCGCCGGTTCGACCAGCCGAACCTGGCAGAACGGTCGGTGGGTGCGTAATCACTGGGGTGACGGACAGCAGTCGGTCCCCGAGTGTGAGGACGGCAAGGACGGCACGGTGGGCACCGGCACCGCCGTCGCCTGTCCGGATGTGGCGGCCAAACTGCCGCAGGTGCCGAACCGGGCGCGGGCCGAGGTGGACCGCAACCTCGCCCAGCTGCAGACCCAGATCGCCGAGGCGGACCGCCGGCTGGCCGCCGAGGGCAACAAGGGTGAGGCGTTCATCCGCAACGCGATCCTCCAGCCGTTGGCCGGTAAGCGCCGCGCCGTGCTGGACCGGATCACGACCGCCATCGACCGGGTCGGACCCCGGCCGCAGGGCCTGGCCCAGCTCGCCGAGTGTCAGGTGCAGCCCACCGGCAACAACGGCGGTGGCAGCACCCCCACCACCACGCCCGGTGGCGGCAACAACGGCGGCGGCAACAACGGCGGCGGTAACAACGGTGGCGGCACCGAGCCCGGTGCCGGGCTCGGCGTGCTCGCCAACGACTGCGACGAGAGCCGGCTCCAGCCGCACGACGGTTTCCAGAACGGCAACCGCTGCGTGAGCACCGAGTTCGGTGAGGTCGGCGCGGCGGCCAACAACCCGTCGCTGCTGATCACCCAGTTCCCCGAGCAGGTTGGCCAGAACCAGCCCTTCACCCTGCGGGTCAGCACCCGCAACCTGGTGCGGGACCGCTTCCTGGCCGCCGGTCAGGGTGGCTACTACGTGGAGAGCTCGCTGCTCAACGACCAGGGCCTGGTCCGTGGGCACTTCCACACCGCCTGCCGGATGCTGGACAGCCTGACCGCGCCGCCGGAGCCGCAGGAGGTGCCCGCGTTCTTCGTCGCGACCGAGGACGGCCGCGGTGGTGCCCAGCCCGACGAGGTGACGATCCAGATTCCGGGCCTGCCGGAGTCGGGTACCGCCCAGTGCTCCGTCTGGGCCGGTGACGGCTCGCACCGCCTGCCGATGATGGAGCGGGCCAACCAGACCCCCGCCTTCGACTCGGTGCGCATCGACGTCAACTGAGGTAGCAACGATGGCCGGCCACCCCCGGGTGGCCGGCCATCGCGTCGCAACGGGCGACCCGGACACACGACGGGGCCCCGCCGTGCTGGCGGGGCCCCGTCGTCGCGTCGCGTCAGCGGTTCTTGTACGCCTCGACAACCTCCACCGGGATCCGGCCGCGCTCGGAAATCTTGTAGCCGTTCTTGACGGCCCATTCCCGGATGGCCCGGTTCTGCTCCCGATCCATTCCCGCGCCGGCGGGTCGGCCCGGCCGTCGGACTGAACGGGCGCTCTCCACCGGACCGCGCCCGATCCGCCGACCCGCATTGATGTACGGGTCGAGCGCCTTGCGCAGGACACCGGCATTCTCGTCGGAGACATCGATCGTGTAGGCCACGCCGTCGAGACTGAACTCCACCGTCCGGTCGGCCTTCCCACCGTCGAGGTCGTCGGTCAGGACCGTGATTACTTTTCTCGCCATTGCCGATTACTCCCTGTGTGCGGCGGGATGTGTCCAAAGTCTGACCTATCACCCCGGTAATCCGCAACAATATGCCTTCCATTCATTCGGCGCGTCGCGATTCCGTTACAGAGCAAAACCGTGAATCGGTCCGATGACCGGGCTTCATTCCCCGAGGACCCCGGCGTGACCGGCGACGGCGGCGGCCTCGGCCCGGTTGGACACTCGCAACTTTCGCAGCAACGCGGCGGTCATACGTTTCACCGTCCGTTCCGAGACGTGCAGTTCTTCGGCGATGTCGACGGTGCTGCGGCCGGCGGCGATCGCCCGCAGCAGCCGCCGTTCCTCACTGTCGAGGTCGACCGACGGGAAGCGCGTGGGCGGCAGCAGAGTGCGCAGCAGTTCGGCCGGCAGCACCGCCCAGCCGTCGAGGATGGCCAGCAGCGGGCGCAGCAGCTCCTCCGGTTCGCTGGTCTTGGGCAGGAAACCCTCGGCGCCGGCCCGCAGCGCCTCCACCGCCGACTCGGGAGCGGCGGAACCGGACATCGCCACCACCCGTACCCGAGGGGTGGTCCGCCGGATCGCCGCCACCGCACGGACGCCGCCGGGCGCGGGCATGTGCAGGTCGACGAGGGCCAGGTCGGGGCGGCAGCCGGCGACGAGAGCCGCCGCCGCGGCGGCGTCGCCGGTGGAGGCGACCACCTCGGCGCGGCCGTTGCTGGTGATCGGGAGCAGCAACTCCAGGCCGCGGACGAAAAGGGGGTGATCGTCCACGACAACGAGTCGCAAGGTGGAGCTTCCCGGCATGTCTGGGCCGTTCCCCAGCGGGTACCGATCATGCGGGTTCGCACCGAACGAGGGGAGTCGGGTGGATGCGCGTACGGCACGGTTTGCGGGACCTGCTGCGAGGGTTGCGCCCCATCGCGCCGACACCCGCCGAGCGGCGAGCGACGGAGGCTGATTCGGAGTTGCTGCTGCGGGTGTTGTGCCACGAGTTCCGGACGCCGGTGAGCACCCTGACCTCGTTGACCCGCGCTCTGGCCGACGAGCGTCGCGAGCTGACCGGTGCCGATCGGCGGGCGATCACCGAGCTGGCCCGCGACCAGGCCGCACACCTGCAGAGTCTGCTGCGCGACGCGACCGCCGGCACCGGCGCGCTGGCGCTGGCCGCGCGGCCGGAGCCGGTCGTCGCGCTGGCGGGCATCCTGCGGGAGGCCGCCGCGTTGGTGCCGGCCGGTCGGCGGCGGGCACGGGCCACCCGGCGGGCCGCCTCCTGCCCGGTGCCGGCCGGACGCACTCGACAGGTGCTGGTCAACCTGGTGCAGAACGCGTTGCGGCACGGGCCGCCCAACGGGCAGGTCGGGCTCTACGCCACGGTGCGCGGTCCCGGCGTGAGCATCCTGGTCACCGACGAGGGCAGGGTCGACGACGCGCTGCTGGTCGCGCTGCGGCGTCCGACGCCGGCCGTCGGGATGTCCGGTCTGGGCCTGTGGATCGCGCGGCAGCTCGTCGCGACCGACGGGGGAGCGCTGAGGGCGCACCGGCTGCGGCCCCGTGGAGTGGCGCTGGAGGTGTTGCTGCCGGTGGCCCGCCCGCTGGGATGACCCGGGCGGGCCACCGGTTGGCCCGCTCGGGTCAGCCCAGCGGGAACGGCCTCGCTACCTGTTTCCGGTACCGAGGAGGTCGGATGTTCAGTCACGTCAAGGATCTGCAGTTCGAGGCCAAGCCAGACGGCCCGGACGCGGCTTTCGCCCGTCGGCTGCAGGAGGTGCTGGGCGGCAAGTGGGGCGAGATGACAGTCGCCAACCAGTACCTCTTCCAGGGTTGGAACTGCCGGCTGCCCGGCAAGTACAAGGATCTGTTGCTCGATGTCGGCACCGAGGAGATGGGCCACGTCGAGATGATCGTCACGATGATCACCCGGCTCTTGGACAATGCGCCGCTGTCGCTGACCGAGGGGATCGCGGAGGACCCCGGTGGTGCGGCGACCTACGCCGGCGAGAATCCGGCGCACTTCATCCATGGCGGTGGTGGTGCCCTGCCCGCCGACTCCAACGGGGTGCCCTGGAGCGGCGCGTTCGTCACCGCCAGCGGCAACCTGTTGGCCGACTTCCAGCTCAACGTCACCGCCGAGGCGCAGGGTCGGCTCCAGGTCGCCCGGTTGTTCCACATGACCGACGACCCGGGTGTCAAGCAGATGCTGCGCTTCCTGCTGGCCCGCGACACGATGCACCAGAACATGTGGCTGGCGGCGATCGAGCAGCTCAAGGAGGACGGGCTGGAGGAGATGCCGGTGCCGGAGGCCTTCCCGGACTCGGGCGAGTTCACCGAGGAGTACGGCTACACCTATCTGGGTTTCTCCTCGGGGACCGACGCCGCCCAGGGGCGTTGGGCGTCCGGGCCCTCGCCCGACGGCAAGGGCGAGTTCCGGTACGACGACAACCCGCGGGCGAACGCGCCGGAGCCGGTGCTGCCGCCGGGTGACCCCCGCCTGTACGGCACCAATCCGGGGGTGGCCGGATCGGTGGTGAACACGGTGAAGAGCAAGCTCACCTGAGGTGTCCCGTCGGGTCGCCCACCGGTCCTGGGCGACCCGACGGAACCGCCCCGGGAAGTGGTCTGGGTCACAGATCGGAACAAGGGGAACGCTTTGTTACTTGAGTGAGACACGCTCAACTCAACGCGAGGTGTTCGATGGCAACTCTTCCGGTACTTCCCCTGACCGACGCCGTGCTGCTGCCCGGCATGGTCATCCCGGTGACCCTCGACCCCACCACCCAGGCCGCGATCGACGCGGCGCGGGCGACCGGCGACCGCAAGCTGCTGGCCGTGCCGCGCATCGACGGCGAATACGGGCCGGTCGGCGTGGTCGCCACCATCGAGAAGGTCGGCCGGCTGCCCGAGGGTGAGCCCGCCGCCGTCATCCGTGGCCTGTCCCGGGCCCGGATCGGGTCCGGCGTGCCCGGCCCCGGCGCCGCCCTCTGGGTCGAGGCGACCGAACTCGACGAACCCGCCTACGCCGGTCGGGCCCGTGAACTCGCCCGCGAGTACCGCGCCCTGGTGACCTCCGTGCTCCAGCAGCGGGGCGCCTGGCAGGTCATCGACGCGGTGGAGCGGATGACCGACCTCTCCGAGCTGGCCGACTCGGCCGGTTACGCGCCCTGGCTGACGCTGGAGCAGAAGACCGAGCTGCTCGCCGCGCCGGACGTCACCGCCCGGCTGGAGCTGCTGGTCGGCTGGGTGAAGGACTACCTGGCCGAGCAGGAGGTCACCGAGCAGATCAACAGTGACGTCCGCGAGGGGCTGGAGAAGTCCCAGCGCGAGTTCCTGCTGCGTCAGCAGCTCGCCGCGATCCGCAAGGAACTGGGCGAGGACGAGCCGGACGGCTCCGCCGACTACCGGTCCCGGGTCGAGTCCGCCGAGCTGCCGGAGAAGGTCCGCGAGGCGGCCATGCGCGAGGTCGGCAAGCTGGAGCGGGCCAGTGACGCCTCCCCGGAGGCGGGCTGGATCCGTACCTGGCTGGACACCGTGCTCGAGATGCCGTGGGGCACCCGTACCGAGGACAACACCGACCTGGCCGCGGCCCGGGCGGTGCTCGACGCCGACCACGCCGGTCTGTCCGACGTGAAGGACCGCATCCTGGAGTACCTGGCGGTGCGCAACCGGCGGGCCGAGCGCAACCTCGGCGTGGTCGGCGGTCGTGGCTCCGGCGCGGTACTCGCCCTCGCCGGCCCTCCCGGGGTCGGCAAGACCAGCCTCGGCGAGTCCGTGGCGCGGGCGCTCGGGCGCAACTTCGTCCGGGTCTCGCTCGGCGGCGTCCGCGACGAGGCGGAGATCCGCGGGCACCGGCGCACCTACGTGGGTGCGCTGCCCGGCCGGATCGTCCGCGCGCTGCGCGAGGCCGGCTCGATGAACCCGGTCGTGCTCCTCGACGAGGTGGACAAGCTGGCCGCCGGCTACGCCGGTGACCCCGCCGCCGCCCTGCTGGAGGTGCTCGACCCGGCCCAGAACCACACCTTCCGGGACCACTACCTGGAGGTCGATCTGGACCTGTCCGACGTGCTCTTCCTGGCAACCGCCAACGTGGTGGACGCCATCCCCGGCCCGCTGCTGGACCGGATGGAGCTGGTCATGCTGGACGGGTACACCGAGGACGAGAAGGTCTCCATCGCCCGCGACCACCTGCTGCCCCGGCAGCGGGAGCGGGCCGGGTTGACCGCCGAGGAGGTGACGGTCGCCGACGAGGCGCTCGCGCTGATCGCGGGGGAGTACACCCGCGAGGCCGGCGTGCGGCAGCTCGAACGGGCCCTGGCCAAGATCCTGCGCAAGGTGACGGTGACCCTGGCGACCGACCCCACGCCGGTACGCGTCGACACCGGCAACCTCACCGGCTACCTCGGACGACCGAAGTTCACCCCGGAGTCGGCCGAGCGCACCGCGGTGCCGGGCGTGGCCACCGGCCTGGCCGTCACGGGTGCCGGTGGTGACGTGCTCTTCATCGAGGCGACCAGCATGGAGGGCGAGCCGGGGCTGACCCTGACCGGCCAGCTCGGTGACGTGATGAAGGAGTCGGCGCACATCGCGCTCTCCTACCTGCGCTCCAACGGGCGGCGGCTCGGCATCGACCCGAACGCCCTCGCGGGACGCCGGATCCACGTCCACTTCCCGGCGGGCGCGGTGCCCAAGGACGGTCCGAGCGCCGGCATCACCATGGTCACGGCCCTGGCGTCGCTGGTCACCGGGCGCCCGGTCCGCCCCGAGTTCGGGATGACCGGTGAGGTGACGCTCTCCGGTCGGGTGCTGCCGATCGGTGGGGTGAAGCAGAAGCTGCTCGCCGCGCACCGGGCCGGTCTCACCGAAGTGATCATCCCGGCGCGCAACGAACCGGACCTGGACGACCTGCCGACCGAGGTGCGCGAGGCGCTGACCGTGCACACCCTGGCCGACGTGGCCGACGTGCTCGCCCTGGCGCTGCGCCCGGCCGACGTGAAGACGCTGGACGGTCCGGCGCTCTTCACGGTCTGACGTACCAAGCGACAGGCCCCCGCCGCTCACGAGACGGCGGGGGCCTGTCGCTGTGCCCGGGTCCCGGAGGACCGTACTGTCGTGCTTGAGACGTCAACTACCTCTCCGCCGTAGGGCGGTCCCCCGGAGGAAACCCCTGTGAACATGGTGCTGTGGATCGTTCAGATCCTGCTCGCTGCCATCTTTGGCGGCATCGGCGTGGTCAAGCTGACCCAACCCAAGGAGAAGCTGCACGAGACGATGGGCTGGACGAAGGCCGCCACGCCGATCCAGGTCAAGGCCATCGGCGCCCTGGAACTGCTGGCCGCCATCGGGCTGCTGCTGCCCGCCCTCACCGGCATCGCCACGGTGCTCACCCCGCTCGCCGCGCTCGGGCTGGTCATCATCATGATCGGCGGCATCGTGGTGCACCTGCACGGGGTGCGGACGGCCACCGTGCCGGAGCGGCGCACGGTGGAGATCCAGGGCATCGTGACGTGCGTGGTGCTGCTCGTCCTCGCCGCGCTTGTGGCCTGGGGCCGCTTCGGGCCGTACCCCCTCTGACCCGCAGCGCCGGCGACCGTCCCACCCGGACGGTCGCCGGCGGCGTTCTCCGCGCTCGTCGGAGCCCGCACCCGTGCCCCCTGCGGGCCGCTGATCGGCTATAGGGTCGGCCTCCGCACAGTGTTCATCACGGGGAGACGCATGGAAGCGAACGCCAACACGTCCGGTGCCCTGCCGCCGACGGTGCCGCACCGGCCGGAACCAGCGGGCCGAGGGCTGGGACGACGGGCCCTGTTCGCCGGCGGAGCCGGCGCTGCGGTCGTGGCGACGCTTGCCACACCGGCCAGAGCCGAGCCGACGACGGTACGGGAGGGCGCGCTCAGCCTGCGTGACCCCCGGGTCGGCTGCCTGCTCGACGGCAGTGACGAGGCGGCGAAGGTCGAGGTCGCGCTGAAGCTGCTGCCGCAGGAGGGTGGGGAGATCTTCCAGCCGGTGGGCCGACTCGGCCTCGGATCGGAGGTCACCTTCCCGACCAGCCTGACCTGGACCGGGGAGAACATCGGCGCGGCGATCATCCAGCCGGCCCCGGGTTACACCGGTCGCCTGGTCTCGTCGGGCATCTACAACCAGATCTCGAACGTGCACTTCTACGGCAAACGCACGTCGGGGGTGCTGCTGACCATCCGTGCCCCTCGGTCGACCTTCCACCACCTGCACTTCAGCAACTCGGGCAGCCACGCCATCGAGTTCGTCGGCACGGCCGAGGCCACCAGCGCCCACGCGAACAAGATCACCGACATCAACGTCGAGGACTGCGTCGGCATCGGCATCTTCGTGAACGCCTGGGCCTACGACAACGAGTTCCTCAATGTCTGGATCGGTGAGTGCGCGACCGGCCTACGACTGCACGACGGTGCCTGCTTCTTCGACAACCTGCACGTCTGGGGATGCGTCGGCAACGGCGTTGAACTGCGGAACAGCGGGCACCGGAACACGTTCCAGAACGTCTACCTCGAGTCGAACGGCACCGGCGGCACCGGGAACGGAGTCGACCTCTGGCAGGTTTGGGGCAACCAGTTCATCGGTGGCCGCCTGTGGCGTAACGCCTCGAACGGCATCGGTGTCTTCTCGTCCGGGCGTACCCGGATCATGGGTCTGGAGATCCACGAGAACGGTGAGAGCGGGATCCGTGGCGGCGACTCCGGCCTGTGCCAGGTGATCGGCAACCAGATCTACTCCGATTCGACGACCACCCGCCGGCAGGACCGGCCGATCGTCACCGTCGGCACGAGCGACAACTGGATCATCAGCAACAACGTGATGCGCGCCTTCGACCACGCGGCGGGCGGTGCCTCGCTGGTCGGCGGCAAGAACGTGGTCACCGGCAACATCGAGTAGAGCCGGCGGGGCGGCGCGGTCACCGCCCCACCGTTCGCACTCCCGTCGCGCGTCGCCGGCGACCGTCGTACCCCGGCGGTCGCCGACGACGCGCTCAGCGCTCGTCGCCGCCGCGGTCCCGGCGTACGGTGGCCTTGCGGCCCTTGATGGTGCTCTGCCGCAACCCGGAGATCACCTCGTCGGCCACCCCCTGCGGCACCTCCACCAGCGAGAACCGGTCGGCGATCTCGATCGAACCGATGTCGCGGCCACGGATGCCGGTCTCCCCGGTGATCGCGCCGACCAGGTCCTGCGGGCGCACCCCGGCCCGTCGGCCCAGACCGACGAAGACCTGGACGGTGTTGCCGCCGCCGGAGCGCGGCCGACCCCCGCCCCGCCGGTCGCCGCCCCGGCCGCCGGACTCCGGACGACCCTCGCGCGGGCCGCGCACCGGAACCTGCGGGATCTCCTCCTCGTCGTCGGAACCCGGCGACGTCACCTCGTGGGCCAGCTTCACCGCGGCGAGGGCGACCTCCATCAGGTCGAACTCGTCGGTCAGCGTCTCCACGATCACCCGGTACGGGTCGAGGTCGTCCTCCAGCAGGCTCTCGCGCAGGGCCGCCTGGGTCAGCTCCAACCGGCGGGTCCGCATGTCCGCCACGGTGGGGATCTTGTCGATGGTGATCCGCTGGCCGGTGACCCGCTCGATGGTCTTGAGCATCCGGTGCTCGCGCGGCTCGGCGAGGGTGATCGCCACGCCCTCGCGGCCGGCCCGACCCACCCGACCGATCCGGTGCACGTACGACTCGGGGGCCGACGGCACGTCGTAGTTGACGACGTGGGTCAGCTGCTCGACGTCCAGCCCCCGGGCCGCCACGTCGGTGGCCACCAGCAGGTCGGCGGTGCCCGCCCGCAGCCGGCCCATGACCCGGTCGCGCTGCTCCTGGCTCATGCCACCGTGCAGCGCCTCGGAGCGGTAACCCCGGCCGTTCATCGTCTCGGTCAGCCGGTCGACCTCTTCGCGGCTGCGGCAGAACACGATCGCCGCGGTCGGGGACTCCACGTCCAACACCCGGCCCAGCGCGGCCGGCTTGTGCGCCCGGGTCACGATGTACGCGCTCTGCCGCACCCGGGGCGCCTCACCGGCGACCGGCTGCTCCCGGCCGATCTCGATCCGGACCGGCTCGCGCAGGTGCTGGCGGGCCATCCCGTCGATGCGCGACGGCATGGTGGCCGAGAAGAGCACCGTCTGACGTTGCGCCGGGGCGTGCTCCAGGATCGCCTCGATGTCCTCGGCGAAACCCATGTCGAGCATCTCGTCGGCCTCGTCGAGCACCACCGTGGCCAACCCACCGAGGCGCAGGGTGCCCCGGGCGATGTGGTCGAGGGCCCGCCCGGGGGTGGCCACCACCACGTCGACGCCGCTGTCCAGTGCCCGCAGCTGCCGCCCGATCGGCTGCCCACCGTAGATCGGCAGCACCCGCGCGCCGAGGTCCTTGCCGTAGCGGTGGAACGCCTCGGAGACCTGCACCGCCAGCTCCCGGGTCGGCACCAGCACCAGCGCCACCGGGTCACCGCCCTGGCGGTGTGCCGCCATGAGGTTCAGCAGCGGCAGCGCGAACGCCGCCGTCTTGCCGGTGCCGGTGGCCGCCTGACCCAGCAGGTCCCGACCTTCCAACAGCGGTGGGATAGCCTCCCGTTGGATGGGGGTCGGCTCCTCGTAGCCGAGGGCGGCGAGCGCGCCCAGCAGTTCGGTGCGCAGCCCGAGCTCGGTGAAGGCGCTCACCTCGTCGGTGCCGTCGGGGGTGGCGTCAGTCGGTGCGTCGTGCTGTGCAGGTGCGGAACTCATGCGCCAAGCCTTTCATCACGCCGTCCGGGCCGTTGCGGCGACTGCCACAAGAACTGTCCTCGGGCCCGTGCTGTGCCCGTTCCCCGGTCCCGGCGGCGGCCTCGGTCAGCCGTCCGTGGTCAGGATGGCCAGCACCATCACCGCGGCGAGGGCCACGTCGAGCACCATGCAGAACTCGGTGTAGCCGCGCGGCACGACCCGGGCGCGGCGGTGGTGCGCCAGGTCCCAACCGGCGTGCGCCAACCAGCCGAACGCCACCAACCAGGCGGCGGTCCGCCCGCCGACCACGACCGCGGCCAGTGTCACAGCGACCCAGCCGGCCAGACCGGCGAGTTGGGTGGCGAGCACCCCCGGCCCGCCGAGCGTGCCACGGACCGCCCCGATCAGCAGGTAGCCGCCGGGCAGCACCAGCATCGTCCACGGGCTGAGCACGCTCGGGTCGACCCACATGTCAACTGTCATCAGCAGCGCCAACCCGGTCGGCCAGCGGTGGGCGAGCGCCACCACGGCCGGGTGCCGGCGGACCGGCGCCGACGTCTCGTGTCGGTGCCGGACCGCCACCAGCACCATCGCCGGGATCATCAGCAGGTGACCGCCGAGGACCATGGCGTCGGCACCGATCAGGCCCGCCCGGAACGGCACGAGCAGCAGCAGGAACGGGACGTACATCGCGGCTGCCATCTCGCCGACCGCCAGCCAGCGGTGCGCCCGGTAACGCATCACCACCGTCATCCCGACTGTCATGTTCGTGGCCATCACCAATGCGGCGACCTCCGGCCGGGCCAACGTGCCGCCGACGCCCAGAGCGGTGCCGGCCAGCTCCCACAACGGCGCGAGCAGCAGCATCCCGGCGACCATGGCCAGCGCCATCTCGCCCAGGTGCCACAGCAGTCGCCGCCGGCTGTGGGCCGCTGCCGCGCTGGTCGGCGTCGGGCCCGGGGGCGTCGGGTCGTCGGTGGGCAGCGGCGCTGGTGACGGTACGGCGGTGACGCTGTCCGCGTACATCCTGGTGTTTTCCATGCCTCGACCCTGCCGGTGTCACCGGGGTGGGCGGCAGACCCGTTCGTCACGGGAAAACCGTGCGGATTCCACGGTTCGACAGTGACGGTTCGCCGGGGTGGAGCAGGCGCGCGGCGGTCCTAGGATCGGTGCGTGTCGAGCGTGGCGGTAACTCCCCGGGCGGACCGCCGGCTGCGCCGCGCCCGGCAGGCGACGTTGGTGTCGTTGGCCACCGGCGTCTGGGCGAGCGTCCTGCTACCGGCGGTCGGCCTGACCCGCGAGCCCGACCCGGGCCGGGTGGCGTTCGGCGCGGCCGGCATTCTCGCCTTCGTTGTCGCCCAGACCGTCGTGCTGTACGCGGCGGTGACGCCGTGGCTCGACCGGCGCTGGCGGCGTCGGGCCGAGCTGAGCCTGGTCGGGGTGGCGGTACTGACCGTTCCGTTGGTGGGTCCGGTGGCGGCCGGCAGCTGGCCGACCTGGGCCTGGCTCGGTGCGGCGCTGATCGGCATGACGCCGCTGCTGGTGCGGTGGCGGGCCGCCCTGGCGGTGGCGGCCGGTGTGCTGGCGGTGACGGTCGCGGTGGCCTGGTGCACGGGTGGTTCCGTCCCGCGCCACCTCGGCGTGACCGGTGGGATCGGCGTGGCCGTCGCCGCCGTCAACGGGTTCCAGGTCTGGTTCTGGGACCTGCTCGTGGAGGCCCGGCAGGGCCAGGCCGCGCAGGCTCGGCTGGCCGCGGCCGAGGAGCGGTTGCGCTTCGCCCGCGACGTGCACGACGTGCTGGGGCACCGGCTCACGGTGATCGCGTTGAAGGCCGAACTCGCCGCCCGGCTCGCCCCGGTCGACCCGCAACGGGCCGGGCGGGAGGCCGCCGAGGTGCAACGGTTGGCCGCCTCCGCGCTGAGCGAGGTGCGCGAGACAGTGCACGGCTACCGGGCCGTCGACCTCGACGAGCAGCTCGCCGCGGTGGTGGGGGTGCTGCGCTCCTGCGGGGTGCGGTGCACGGTGGTGCCGCCACCGACGGACCTGCCGCAACCGGCCGCCGTCGAGTTGGCGGCGGTGCTGCGCGAGGCGAGCACCAACGTGCTGCGGCACAGTCGGGCCGACTGGTGCCGGATCCGCATCGACTGGGAGGATGACGTGGCCAGGATGACAGTGGCCAACGACGGTGCCGACGACAGCGGCCCGGACGCGCACAGCCACGGCCTGCGGGGGCTGGCCGACCGACTCGCCGCCGCCGGGGGAGAGTTGCGGGTACGCCGGGAGGATGCGATCTTCACCCTCGAAGCCACAGTGCCGGCGCGGTCGTGATCCGCGTCCTGCTCGCCGACGACGAGGAGCTGATCCGGGTCGCCGTCGCCGCGCTGCTCGACCTGGAACCGGACGTCGAGGTGGTGGCACACGCCGCCGACGGCCCGGCAGCCGTCAGCGCGGCGCTGGCGCACCGCCCGGACGTGGCGGTGGTGGACCTGGAGATGCCGGGCCTGGACGGCATCGCGGTGGCCGCCGAGCTGACCCGGGTCCGGCCTGACTGCGCGGTGGTCGTGCTGACCGGGCACGGCCGGCCCGGGCACCTGCGCCAGGCGTTGACCGCTGGCGCCCGAGGGTTCCTGCCCAAGGGCGCGCCGGGTGGGGCGCTCGCCGACGTGATCCGCCGAGTGCACGCCGGAGGTCGCTACGTCGACCCGTCGTTGGCCGCCGACGCGCTGACCCTGCCCCCGTGCCCGCTGACCCCACGGGAACTGGAGACCCTGCGGTTGGCCGAGGTCGGCGCCCCGGTCGCGGTGATCGCCCGCCGGGTGCACCTGTCCACCGGCACCGTGCGCAACCACCTCTCCGCCGCCGTGCAGAAGCTCGGCGCTGCCGACCGGGCCGAAGCGGTCCGCACCGCCCGGGACAACGGCTGGCTCTGAGTATCGGCCGGCTGTCAAGATGGGCAAATGCCCAGGAAAGTCGCAGCGGGTCCGGTCGACCCGGTGCGTTCCAGTGCCGTCGAGCTCTTCTTCGACCTCGTCTTCATCTTCACCCTCGGCCGGCTGTCGGCGACCCTGGTCGAGGAGCCCAGCCTGCTCGCCGACGCGCAGGCCGTGATCTTCCTGCTCGCCTTCTGGTGGATCTGGTACAACACCAACCTGGCCACCGACAGCCTCGACTGCGAACGACCCACGGTGCAGATTCTGATCATCTGCGTGATGCTCGGCAGTCTGCTGATGTCCATCAACGTTCCGGACGCCTTCGGCGACCAGGCCTTCGTCTTCGTCAGCGCGTACCTCGGGATCCACCTCGGCCGTACCCTGGTCATGGCCCTCTACCTGCGCGGCACCCCGGCCTGGCGTCGGCCGGTCCGGGGAATCGTCTGGTATCTGCTGTCCGGGACGGTCTGGTTCGCCGGAGCCGCGGCCGACGGCGACGACGCCCGGGTCGTGCTGTGGGCGTGCGCGCTGGCGATCGACTACTCGGGGCCGGTCCTGGGGTGGCCGGTTCCGGGGCTCGGCCGGGCGCGGGCCACCGAGTGGCACCTCTCGGGCGAACACCTCAACGAGCGGTACCGGCAGTTCATCATCCTGGCCCTCGGCGAGACGATCCTGGCCACCGGCAACTTCTACCGGCTGTCGACGCGGGACCTGGCGGACACCACCGCGTTCCTGCTCACCTTCTGGACGGTGGTCTTTCTCTGGTGGACCTACTTCTACCGCACCACGAGCAGCCTCGCCGTGAAGATCGACACCGCCGTCGACCCGTACCGGCTCAACCTGCGGGCGAGCTACACCCATCTGGTGATGGTGGCGGGCATCCTGCTCACCGGCATCGGCGGCGAGTTGATGCTCAAGGAGCCCGGCGGGCAGCGCTCGGCCGGCAACGTCGTGGCGATCCTGATCGGGCCACTGACCTTCCTCGTCGGGCGGATGATCTTCGAGATCTGGGTGTTCGGCCGCCTGACGAGGCACTGCCTCGCGGCCGTGGCGGCGTGCCTGATCCTGAGCCCCGTGGCGGCGCGACTCCCGCCGCTGGCGGTCGGCCTGCTGGGCGCGGCCACCATCACCGTCGTCGCCATCTTCGACCTGACCCACCGGGCCCGGATCGCGGGTGAGGTCAACCCGGTGCCGGACGGGGACCGTTCTCGTCGTCACGCGGTGTGACGCGGCGGCCCGCTGCCCATCCGGGGAGGGCGGCCTGGGCACTGCGGCTAGCGTGGGCGCGTGCGTACGGTGGAACTGCTCTGCTCACCCGGTCTGGAGGTCGCGGTCCGGGCGGTCTGGGGCCGGCTGGCGGCCGCCGGGCTGCCCAGCCTGGACCGCAACGTCCACCCCACCAACCGGCCGCACCTCACCCTCGCCGCCGTCGACGAGTTCCCGCCGGGGGTCGAGCACCGCTTGGCCGAGATGTTCGACGCCACGCTGCCGGTGCCGGTGACCCTCGACCGGGTGGTCGTTCTCGACGGCAGCGCCCCACTGGTCTGGCTGGTCCAACCCAACCCGGCGCTGACCGCGCTGCACGCCGCCGTCTGGGATGTTCTCGCCGAGGCTGAGGGGCAGCGTCCGTGGCACGCTCCCGGCGCGTGGGTGCCGCACCTGAGCCTGGCCCTGCGGTTCCGCAACGCGGACCTGCGGCTGGCCCGCGCCGTCGCCGGTGGACAGCGTCCGACGGGCGCCTTCGCCGCCGCCCGCAGCTACGACGGCACGGACCGGTCGGTGACAGCGCTGACCCGGCTCCGCTGACGCAAGCGCCGTACCGTCCGGGCGGGCCTCAGTTGCTGCCCCCACCGCCATCGCCGTCTCCGCTGAACTCGCCGCCACCGCTGCCGCCCGCACCGCCGGCGTAGCCGTGACGGCCGTCGTTGAAGGGCAGATCGCCACGAATGCCGGGTGGTTTGGGCCGCTTGCCCGGCCCTGCGAGGTGTTGCAGGCAGACCCGGTCGGAAACCGGGAAACACTCGCCACGGCCTCCGCAGTCCGCGAGGTAACGGTTGCCATTGTGGATGTGCAGTTCTTGGTCCACCCGGAACAACAGCGGAAGGCTGTCCGAGCCGCCCCCCTCGTCCCGGCGGCCGTGCTTGAGCGTGGAGAGCAGAAGGGAACGGCGACTGTCGTCGGTCGTGTCGTCGCTTGTCGCCGACCCTGGCCGGTGCTGCGGGGGGCGCCCGAACGCGGTGTCGCAGAACGTGGCGTAGTCCTGCGCATGCAGGGTCAGCTGCTGCCACAGATCGTCCACCACCACCGACGGCATCGACAGCTTCGCGCCCGGCTGGCGGGCGATGATCCGGAACCACTGCCGGGTCGCGGTTTCGACGAGAGCGATGTCTTCGTCGCTGAGCTGGGGATGCCGGTTTCGTAGATGCTGACGCCCGCTGGCGGGAAACCGCAGATCGGACACGGCGCGGAGTCGGCGAGGGTTGCGGTCGCTGCTGAACTTCGTCCAGATCATGCGGTTACTTCCATCCGCCCGGGGGTGCAGGCGCTAGGGCCCCGACTTGCCGAAGTGGCGCCGCGGCTCCTTCAGGGTAGGGGCAGTAGGCAAACCGACGCTGCTGTCGAAGGCCCCGCCCCGGTTGCCCAGCGGATTGAGGCCGCGCCGGTCAACGCAAGCGTCGACGCCGAGAAGGCGTCCCTATTGCGGATTGCCTGGACAAATACGACACGTTCACGTAATCCTCAACCGAAAGCACAGTATTGACTGTGATGGATTTTGTGGCCGTGATTGCCGGCTGGTTGACGGGTGGATTCACCCGCCATGACAGGCTCGTCATCAGTGACCGTGGATCTCCTGTCAGGCGTGGCCGGCGGACGGAAGCGTCGTTCGATGGTGGAGTCCGGCGGCGTCCATGATGGACGGCCAACGAGCCGGACGGCGTGGGCGGCAAACGGACTTAAGCCATCAAATGACCTGCCGCTTAGCGGAAAGTAATCATCCCTGGTCGCAGTGCTGATCAGCGAGCTTTCTGTGGCCGTGCCTTGACAGCCGATGGGCGGTGCTGCAACCTACAGCGGCATATCGATGAGTAACAGCACACGGGGGTGTGAAGCTGTGACCGTTGACCTGGCGGCATTGTGCCGTGCCGAGTCGTTATTGATTGTGTTGGGCGATCCGCTCCGGCGTGAATTCGGTCCGCCCGGATTGCCTCTTCCTATCTCCTGAAATTCTCGTCGACCGATGGGTCGATGCGCGCCGCCGTGCCCGTAGAGAGGTACGGCGATCACCCGTCCGACTGTGTGGGGCCTTCGCCGGTCTCGCGGTCCGTGCGTGCCTGTCTCTGCCGCTCCGCCCGTCCTCGATCCAGGGGTGACCAACCATGTCCTTCAGCACTCGGCATCTGCCCGACCCGCGCGGTCGGCTGACCGATCTGCGTGGTCGGCTCCTCCGGCACCGCTCGGTGTTCGGCTCCGGCACCACTCGATCCCTCCTGGCCGCGGCCCTCGCCGGTGTGCTGATGCTCAACCTGGGTGGCAGCGGGGTGACCGCGTTGCCGGCGGGCGGTAGCCGGGACCGTGACGGTGTCGCCTCCACCGGTCGGGGTGGCGGCGCGAAGCCAAGCCAGGCCTGGGGTTCGGCGGCGGGCAAGGCGCACGTGACGTCCGGACGACCCAACCGCGACCTTCCGAAGTCGCTGCGCGGGCAGTACCCGCCGCACAAACTCGCCGACAAGCCGGCCCCCGGGCGTAACAAGGCGTCGGTGGCCACCGCACCCGTCGACGACACCCGCGGCTTCGACAAGCGAACCAGCCGGGAACGACCGGCCGAGCGCGCTGTCGACCAACGCGTCTTCGACAACGCCGACGGCACCCAGACGACCGAGTTCTCCTCCGCCCCGATCAACTACCGCAAGCCCGACGGCAGCTGGGCGGCCATCGACCACACTCTGGTGCCCGCCGCCGACGGGTGGCAGACCACTGCCGACTCGGTCGGACTGCACCTCGCCGGGAACGGCGCGGCGAGTCAACTGGCCCGGCTGAGCTTCGACGGTGACACCGAGTTCGGCTTCGGCCTGGCCGAGGCGACCAACGCACCGGGACGGATGAACGGCACCGCCGTCACCTACCCCGGCGTACGCCCCGAGGTCGACCTGCGCCTGGAGCCGCGAGCCGGTGGCGTGAAGGAAACCCTGGTCCTGCACTCGGCCAAGGCGCCCACCTCGTACGTGTTCCCGCTGAACCTGCGCAACCTCACCGCGAAACTGGTCGACGGCCAGATCGTCCTGACCGACCGGGCCGGGCACCAGCGCGGGGTCATCCCGCCGGGTTACATGGTGGACGCCGGCTCGGGCACGGCTGGTCCCGCCACCTCGACCAAGGTCGCCTACGAGCTGATCACCACGGGTGGGCACACCGCGCTGAAGGTAACCCCCGACCGGGCCTGGCTGGCTGACCCCGCCCGGCGGTACCCGGTCGAGGTCGACCCGACTGTCGGCCCGCCGGTGGACGCGCTCAACTCCGACAGCAGCATGTCCGTGCACGGGGGTAGCTCCACCTCCGGCACCAACGAGTTGCTCGTCGGGCGCTTCCCCTCCACGGCGTGCCCCGGGGGCAACTGCGGCGGCGATTTCAACGCCGCGGCCTACCTCAAGTTCGGCAACCTCGTGAGCCGGCTGCAGAACCACACCATCCACGGCGCCGCGCTCTCCGCTGTCAACTTCGACGCGGCCTCCTGCAAGGCACGCGCGGTCACCGTCCACCCGGTCACCGGGTCGTGGTCGGCCGGCACCGGCTACTCGTACCCGGGTCCGTCGGTGGGTGGCGCGCTGGTCAGCCGCTCGTTCGCCCACGGGTACGTCGCTCTCGGCCAGTCCAGGTCCGCCTGTCCGGCGGCCGGGGAGATGTTCGACCTCGGCGCCGGTGGCCGTAACCTGGTGCAGCGGTGGGCCAACGGCCAGCAGGCCAACAACGGTCTCTCGCTGCGGGCGTCCACCACCGACACGTCGGCGTGGAAGAAGTTCGCCGGCACCGGCACTGCCAACCCGCCGGCGCTCTACGTCACGCACAGCCCGTACAACGCCGGGTACGCGATCCCGAAGCCCACCCCGGAGCCGCCCGTCCTGCGAAACCAGGACGGCAAGGTGAAGGTGACAGTCACCAACCTCGGCGCCGAGGCGTGGACGCCGGCCAACTACTACCTCGCCTACCGGGTCTACAACGCGCAGACCGGCGCCGCGGTGACTCAGCAGCGGGCCGCCAACCTGCCCACCACCCTGGCTCGTGGCGCGAAGGTCACCCTCGACGCGACAGTCAAGCGGTTGGAGCCCGGCTCCTACTTCCTCGACTTCACCATGGTGCGTACCGGCGGAGCGGTCTTCACCGACCACCAGGTGCCACCCGGTCGGATCGTGCTCCAGGTGTTCGACGTGCCGCCGGTGGTGCAGGAGCTGTACCCGGAGAACGGCTACCAGGCGCCCACGCTCACCCCGTTGCTCTGGGCCCGGGCCGTGGACACCGACGCCGCACCCGGCGCCACCCTGTCGTTCAAGTTCGAGATCTGCGACCGCACCGACGCCGGCGCGGCCACCAACTGCACCAACTCCGGCTACCAGGCGAGGCAGTCCTGGGTGGTGCCTGCCGGCCGGATGGTCTGGGGCAAGAGCTACCTGTGGCGGTCGTACGTCAAGGACAGCGCCAGCGAGGTCACCTCCCCGTACTCGACGATGTTCAGCTCGGTGCCGCAACCGGACCTGCTGTCCCGGATCGCCACCTCACCCAACGCCGAGCAGGGTCGCGAGTTCGACGCGCAGACCGGAAACTTCGCCACCTCGGCGGTGGACGCCACCGTGGTGACGGTCGGGCCGGAGCTGAACCTGGTCCGCACCTACAACAGCCTCGACCCCCGCACGACAGGTGTCTTCGGCGCAGGGTGGTCCAGCCGGTACGACATGACGCTGGTCCCCGACAACGACGGCACCGGCAACGTGGTGGTCCGCTACCCGGACGGCCAGGAGGTGCGGTTCGGCAAGAACCCCGACGGCACGTACGCCCCGCCGCCGGGCCGGGTCGCGAAGCTCACTGTGGACAGCAGCAACTGGAAGCTGGTCGATCGCTCCGGCAGCATCTACCAGTTCTCCCTGCTCAACAAGCTCCAGAAGATCACCGACGTCTCCGGACGTTCGGTGAATCTGATCCCCGACCCGATGACCGGCAAGCTCGCCAAGGCGCAGGTCGCCAACAGCCAGAGCAACACCGCCGGCCGGTCGCTGCGCTTCACCTGGAACGGCAACCGCATCGCCACGGTCAGCACCGACGCGGTCAACGGCGCGGCGCTGACCTGGAACTACACCTACACGGGTGACCTGCTGACCAAGGTCTGCGGCCCGGAATCCGCCTGCACCAACTACACCTACGCGGCCGGGTCGCACTACCGCACCGCCGTTCTCGACGCCAAACCCGACTCGTACTACCACCTCGGTGAGGCCGAGGGCACCGGCGCGGCCAGCGACGTGGCGATCAACCTGGGCAAGGACGCCGGCACGTACCGCAACAACGTCACGCTGGGCCAGCCCGGCGTGCTGGAGGGCACCACCGGCACCGCCGCCGGCTTCAACGGCACCTCCGCATACCTGGAGCTGCCCAAGGGCCTGATCAAGAAGAGCCGCGACGTCTCCGTCGAGCTGTGGTTCAAGATCGGCCTGACCCAGACCGGCGGGCCGCTCATCGGCTACCAGGACAAGGCCGTCGGTACCGCCGCCACCAGCGGCGTCCCGCTGCTCTACACCGGCAGCGACGGTCTCCTGCGCGGCCAGTTCGCCAACGGCACGATCGCGCCGTTCACCTCGACCAAGGTCGTCAACGACAACCAGTGGCACCACGTGGTGCTCTCCGCGATGGCCAACACCCAGACCATGTACCTCGACGGGGTCAAGGTTCCCACCCCGGCCGCGCAGACCGGGCAGCCGATCGAGCACTCGCTGTTGACCTTCAACCAGGTCGGCCTCGCCTCGGCGACGACGCCCGGTTCGTGGCCCGGCTGGGGCGGCACCGCCCAGCGTTACTTCGCCGGCACCATCGACGAGGTCGCCGTCTACTCCCACCCGATCGGGCCGGACACCGCCAAGGCGCACTTCCAGTACGCCAAGCCGGCCGCCCAGCAGCTGACCCGGGTCACCCTGCCCAGTGGCCGGGTCGCCACCGAGGTCGAGTACGACACGGCCACCGACCGGGTCAAGGAGTACACCGACGACAACGGCGGTACCTGGAAGGTGGGCCAGCCCACTGTCTACGGCGGCGACACCGACCTGCGGCGCAGCGTCCAGGTCCTCGATCCGGCCAACCGCCCCTACCTGTACGAGTACGACGCGCTCGCCGGTCGTCTGCTGCGCTCCGGCACCCCGCTGGGACTGGAGACGCGGGAGGAGGACCGGCCCGGGCAGACCAGCCCGACGCCGAGCCCGCCGCCCACCGAGGTCTGCACCCAGCCCGACCCGAACGACCCCGCCTTCTGCACGGTGATCCCCGGTGACGCCGGTGGGCCGATCTTCGTGCGGCACCCGTTGGACGGCATGGCCATCCGCTCGTTCTCCTACAACGAGGACGGCCAGCAGAGCATGGTCACCAACGAGAACGGCGACACGGTCGAGATGACCTACGACAGCAGGGGCCGTCTCGCCACCCGCAAGAGCTGCCGTACGCCCACGCAGTGCTTCACGAACTACTACACCTACTCGACCACCATCACCGACCAGTTCGACCCTCGGATCGACCTGGTGGTGGCTCAGCGCGACGGCCGCTCCACGGGGCCGACCGACAACAACTTCCTGACCTCCTTCACGTACCACCCCAGCGGACAGCTGCTCACCCAGACCAACCCGGACGGCAGCCTGGTCACCCACGCCTACACCAGCGGCGGCGAGGTCGGCGTCAACGGCATCATCCCGCCCGGGATGCTGGCCAGGAGCATCACCAACGCCCAGACCAAGCCCACCGCCTACGCGTACTACGCCAACGGTGACCTGCACAAGGTGACCGAGCCCTCCGGGCTGGTGACCGAGTACACCTACGACGCGCTCGGCCGACGGATCACCGAGAAGGTCATCTCCGACACCTATCCCGCGGGCGTCACCACCACCTTCACCTACGACGGACACTCACGGGTCGCCACCGTCACCGGGCCGGTCACCACCGACACGGTCACCGGCAAACAGCACCAGAGCCGAACCGTCAACGAGTACGACGCCGACGGCAACCCCACCAAGGTCACCGTCTCCGACCTGCTCGGAGGTGACCCCGAGCGGGTCACCAGCACCGAGTACGACGACGAGGGCCGGCCGGTCCGGGTCGTCGACCCGGAGGGCAACGAGACCAGCTTCGGCTACGACCGGTTCGGCAACAAGACGACAATGACCGACGCCAACGGCAACCGCTACGACTGGGCGTACACCGCCCAGAACAAGGTGGCCGAGGTCCGGCTGCGGGACTGGCGCAGCGACCCGGCCGGTACCCCCGGCACCGGCACCGGCGACTACCTCGTCCTGCACTCCTACTCGTACGACTTCGCCGGGCGGTTGGCCAGCGACACCGACGCCATGGGCCGGCGACTGGAGTACAAGTACTACCGCGACGACCTGCTGGAGAAGATCACTCTCAAGGACTTCCGTAACCCGGACGGCTCCAAGCGGGACTACGTCGTGGAGGAGAACACCTACGACGGGGCCGGCAACGTCACCCGCAAGGTCGGCGCCAACGGCACCCAGATCACCGACCACACGCCGGACAGGGCCGGCAAGGTGGCGAAGACCGTCCAGGACCCCAGCGGGCTGCGCCGCACCGAATCCTTCACCTACGACTTCAACGGCAACGTCAAGCAGGTCGTCCGCACCGGTAACCCGTCGAACCTGAGCTGGTTGGTGCCGGCCACCTCCGAGGTCGTCGACTACACCTACGACGACTCCGGCAACGTGCTCACCGAGAAGGTCACCGCCGGCAGCGAGACCCGGGTGACCAGCTACACGTACGACAAGCGTGGTCTGCGCATTTCGGTGACCGACCCGCGCGGCAACGTCTCCGGCGCCGACAAGGCGAAGTTCACCAGCACCTTCCGCTACGACGAACTCGGCCGCCCGATCGGGCAGAGCGGCCCGACCGTCCTGGCCGAGAGCGACGGGAACCCGGCCGTCCCCACCAGCCCGACCAGCTCGGTCGGCTACAACACCTTCGGCGAGCAGGTCGCGGTCAAGGACCCGCTGGGACGGGTCTCCACCTCCGAGTACGACAAGCTCGGCCGGGTGGTGCGCAGCCTCGCCCCGACCTACCAGGCTCCCGGGGTCTCCCAGACGGTCACCCCGGAACACAAGCGCCGCTACGACGCCGTGGGCAACGTGCTGGAGGAGACCGACCCGGCGGGCACCACCAGCTACACCTACGACCAGCTCAACCGGCTGACCGTCCGGGACGAGCCGGCGAAGACCAACGACGACCGGGCGCTCACCCGTTACACCTACACCCGCACCGGTGAGGTCCTCTCGGTCACCGGCCCGACCGGCGCGCGGGTCGAGTCGACCTACGACGACCTCGACCGGCAGGTCACCCAGACCGTCGTGGAGCGGCGGCCGACCACCCGCAACCTGGTCAGCAAGCTCGCCTACGACGACGCGGGCAACCTGACCTCGTCGTCGTCCCCGACCGGGGCGACCACTGTCAACACCTTCAACGCAGCCGGTGAGATCACCCGCAGCACCGCCCCGACCGGCGAGGCCACGATCTTCGGGTACGACTTCGCCGGCCGCCAGGTCCGCGTCTCCGACGGCCTCGGTCGCACCACCCGGACCGGGTACGACCAGTTCGGCAACCAAACCAGCACCATGAACCTCAAGGCCGACGGCACGGTCCTGCGCACCCAGAGCTACGGCTACGACGAGGCCGGAAACATGACCTCGTCGAAGGACCCCTACAACACCGTCACCACCTACGAGTACGACGCGGCGGACCAGCTCGTCAAGCAGGTCGAGCCGACCGACGCGGACCCGATCACCACCACCTTCGGGTACGACGCCGCCGGCAACCGGACCCGCTACACCGACGGCCGCAACAACTCCACCATCTACACCTACAACACGTTGGGCCTGCCGGAGTCGGCGATCGAGCCGTCCACGGCGAGTCACCCGAACGCCGCGGACCGGACCTGGACCGTCGCGTACGACGCCGACGGCAACGCCGTGCGGCTCAGCGCCCCGGGTGGGGTGAGCCGCACGCGGACCTACGACGCGTCCGGTCGACTGACAGTGGAGACCGGTTCCGGGGGTGACACCCCGACCGCGACCCGGACCCTGGACTATGACCAGGGCGGCCGGTTGACCAGCGTCAACGCCCCCGGTGGCAGCAACACGTACGACTGGAACGACAGGGGTGGGCTGCTGTCCACCGCCGGCACGTCCGGCACGGCGAGCTTCGACTACAACGACGACGGCCAGCTGACCATCCGCACCGATCTGACCGGCACCGCCACCTTCGGCTACCTCAAGGGTCGCCTCGACACCCTCACCGACGGGATCACCGGCCAGCAGCAGAAGCTGGACTACGACGCCGCCGGTGACGTCAAGACCGTCGACTACGGCGCCGGCCGCGTCCGCACCTTCGGGTACGACGACTACGGCCGGATCGAAAGCGACGTGCTGCGCAACGGGGGTGGTCAGACGGTCGCCTCGGTCACCTACGGCTTCGACCTGAACGGCCACCTCACCAGCAAGAACACCACCGGCACCGCCGGCGCCGGCAACAACACCTACGACTACGACAAGGCCGGCCGGCTGATCTCCTGGACCAGTCCGGCCGGGACCGTCACGTACGCCTGGGACGCCAGCGGCAACCGGATTCGGGCCGGGTCCAAGACCGCCACCTTCGACGAACGCAACCGGCTGCTCTCCGACGGCGACTACACCTACGCGTACACCCCGCGGGGCACCCTGCGGACCCGGACCAGTTCGGGTCTGGCCGAGCAGTACTCGTTCGACGCCTTCGACCGCCTCACCGCGGCGCAGGGCCAGACCTACAGCTACGACGGGCTGGACCGGCTGACGTCCCGTACCGGCAACTCCTTCATCTACGCCGGCCTGGGCGACGAGGTGGTTCACGACGGCGTCGAGTACTACGGTCGCGGGCCGAACGACGAGCTGCTCGCCACCGCCCAGGGCGCCGACAAGCGCCTGTCGCTGACCGACGCCCACGGTGACGTGGTGGCGGCGATCAACCCGGCCGACACCCAACTGTCAACGCTGAACGACTCCACCGCGTACGACCCGTTCGGCAAGAAGGTGACCAGTGTCGGCAGCACCGGCCGGTTGGGCTTCCAGGGGGACTGGACCGACCCCGACACCGGGCAGGTCGACATGGGCGCCCGCTGGTACCAGCCCGGCACCGGAACGTTCACCTCGCGGGACAGCGTCAACTACACCACCGGCGACTCGATCCTGGCCAACCGCTACACCTACGGGGCTGGCGCCCCGCTGGACTTCGACGACCCGGACGGGCACTGGCCGCGCTGGGTGAAGCGTGCCGCGAGCGCGGTAGCGAACGTCACCTCCAATGTGGTCAAGACGGCGTACAACGTCGGCGCCTCCATCTACAACGGCGCCAGGAGCCTCGTCTCTTACACCGTCAACCTGGCCGTGTCCGGCCTCAAGGCAGTCGGCCGGGTCATCTCCAGCACCGCGAAGTGGCTCGGCGAAAAGACGATGAACGCCGTCCGCTACGTCGGCAAGCAGATCCAGTCTGGAGCCAAGCAGCTCGCCCGCGCTGCCGACTGGGCAAAACAGCAGAAGCAACTCGTTGCGCAACGCATCTACCAAGCCAAGGTCGCGGTGACAGCCGCCGCGAAGTCGGCCATCAAGAACGCGGTCAAGTTCACCAAGTTGCCGGTGATCCAGGCCCTGACAAAGCCCATCATCGCGCTCGGCAAGGTGGTGTCCACCGGTTTCAAGGTGGCGGCGAGCGTCGTCGCGGTCACCACAATGGCCATCAAGGACCCGCAAAAATACAGCCAGAACCTCTGGCTGGAAGCCGCACAGAGGTTGACGCCGCTCGTCGAGGGCGCCGAGAAGATCTGGGACAAGGCGACCCAGTTCGTCGACGAGCACGCCGCCGAGATCGCCGGCTTCGCCGTCGGTGCCGTCGTCGGTCTGGGCTGCGGCGCGGCGATCGGCTGGACCGGTGTCGGGGCGGTGGCCTGCGGGGCACTCGCCGGGGCGGTCGGCTCGGCGGTCACCGGCTACATGGACGGTAAGCGCGGGTCAGATCTTGCCGGCGCCACCGCCATGGGCGGTCTCACCGGCGCTCTCGGTGGTGCGCTCGGCTCCATCGGTGGCCAGGCGCTGGGCGCGGGTATCCGTGGGCTGAGCGGTGGGCTCCGGTCGGCCGGCAGCAAGGCGCTCAACGCGGGCGTGGGCGAGGCCCGCAGCATTGGTCGAGGTCTGCTCGGTAAGTGCGCCAGCAACAGCTTCACCGGCGAAACCCGGGTGCTGATGGCGGACGGCAGTTCCAAGCGGATCGATCAGGTGCAGATCGGCGACAAGGTTCTCGCTACCGATCCGACGACCGGCCGCGCTGAGGAACACGCCGTTACCGCACTTATCGTCGGATCGGGCAGCAAGGATCTCGTTGAGATCACCGTCGACACTGACGGTGGGCTTGGTGACCGCGAGGAGAAACTGACCTCCACGGGCGGGCACCCATTCTGGATCGCCGATCAGAACCGTTGGGTCGAGGCGACGGATCTGGCGAGCGGTTACATCTTCGAGACTGCTGATCACCGGCCAGCGTCTGTCGTTACCACTCGGAAGTGGACCGAGTATCACCAGGTCTACAACCTCACCGTGGATGTCCTCCACACCTACCATGTGCTAGCTGGCAGTACCCCAGTCCTCGTTCACAACGCCGGCTCCACCTGTGCGGTACATGGGGGGCCGACAGGGATACCGAATCGAGATCTCCGCGAGCCGCAGCAGTGCGGTTGTTCGGGGAGTCGGGGACCTGTCGGAGATCTTGGGCCCGGGCTTGACGAGGGTGCTCCGGAGGTGGCTAATAGGCGTATCACGTTCGCCGATGAGTTGCGCACGCAGCAGTCGAACCAGACGTCGGTTGCCCGTGGTGTGAAGGGAGTGGTGGACGCGGTCAAGATAGCGGGGACAGATCCGATAGGTGCTGGCCTGATCATTGTTGTTGGTATTTGGGCAAGGATTAAAAGCAGCTTTTAGTGGGCGAGGCGGTCATGGGCGAGACGGTTTTGTTGGTGCTGACGGTGGCGCTTGTGGCTGGTCTGACTGCTGGCGGATTGCTGTGGCGCGCGCGTAGGCGTAAGGCTCGGCTAGCGATCGAACCGGAAGCACGGCAACGTGAGGCACGCAGAGCTATCGAGGAAATGGCAAGAAAGCGTCGCGGGAAGAAGGGGACAATTCGCGGTGAGGGCGGAGGCGGGGATAATCGGACTGCTCAGGACGCTGGGTATGGAACGGATTTCTCGGGAGGGGTTTAACCCGCCCGCGAATTGGTTCCTATTGGGCAATGCGGGGGCCTCATTCGCTTGCTTCGTCGGTGCTCGAGGTGACTGAACCTGCTGTGATGTCTCGTTGGCTTCTCCCGCAATTTGAGAACTGCGGGACGGTGTTCTTTGCCCAACATCAACACAACCGGGTGGGCGGAGGGATCCTTCGGCGAAGTTGATGCGGATGCTGGGACTGTTCGGATAATTGTGAATTAAGAACGGGGTTTACATTGAGAAGAGCCGAGCGACGAACGCTGCGGGCCATGATGGCTATGCTGCTTATTCTCCTATCGACTGGAACGGTTCTGGTTAGGCCGGATCTGCCGGCACAAGCCGACGCTGCGGGCAGGGGCGGTGACTTCGTACCGATCGACAGCGTGCCCCTTCTGGACACCCGGGACGGCACCGGCGGCACGACTGGTGTTCGGGGCGCCAAGTCGGTCACCACGTTCAACGCCGTCGGTATCGCCGGTATCCCGACCACTGGGGTCGGCGCGTTGATGGTCGACGTGACGGCGATCTACCCGACCGCCAACACGTTCCTGACCATCTACCCGGACCTGACGGAACCGAAGGCGTCGGCCATGAACGCCTCGATCGGCGAGGTCATGACCAACTCGGCGGTGGTCAAGCCCGGTACGAACGGCAAGCTCGCGGTGCGCAACGCGGGCGGCAACGTCCACATCAGAGTGGATGTGGTGGGTTACTTCACGACCGCCACCGGCGGCAGCGGCTCCGGCTTCGTGCCGGTGGACCACACCCGGGTGGTGGACACCCGAACCGGGCAGGGGATCACCGCCGGCACGATGCCCACCCGTGGGACGCGTACCGCCAACATCTACGGCGGTGGGCTGGTGCCCAGTTCCGCTACGGCGGTCATGCTGGACGTCGTGGTGATCGGTGCGACCGGCAACGGCTGGATGACCGTCGGGTCGAGCACGGCCGCGGAGACCGGCATCGACTACGCCAAGGGCGCCACCTCGATGGGGATGGTCGTCAAACTGAACCCCGGTGCCGGCTCCGTGACGCTGGAGAACCGCGGTTCGGCCGTGCATGTTGCCATCACCGTCCAGGGCTACTGGACCGGCAGCCCCACCACCGGCGCCGGCCTGCGCACGGTTCCGGCGGTCACCCTGTACGACAGCCGTTTCCCCAGCGGCGCCCAGCCGGTGCCCGCCAACGGCACCGTCGATGTCGCGGTCGCCGGCACCAACGGCCTGCCGACCCGTGGCATCGCCGCCGCCGTCCTCAATGTCCATGCGGTCGCCCCGACTGTCGACGGGTTCTTCACCGTCACGCCGCTGGGCAGCACCGCGAACACCGTCTCGACGACGAATTTCCCCGCCGCGCACGTCGCCCGGTCCAGCATCGTGGTGACCAAACTGGGCACCGAGGGGAAGGTACGGATCAAGAACGCCAGCAGTGGGACCGTGCACATCGTGGTCGACCTGCAGGGCTGGTTCGCCGACCCGCTTCCGTTCCTGCCCACCGAGTCCTTCTCCCGCTCGACGGCCTTGCAGGGGCAGCCGAGCGACGGCAGCGCGCTCGGGGTCATCGTGTACGCGCACACCGACAACACCGGTCAGGTGCGGGTCGTGCACCAGCAGAACCCGGACGACTTCACGAGCGTGCAGCACATCCCCCAGTTCGGTGCGGAGGCGTTCACCGGGCAGCCCGCGTTGAACGTGCAGAGTGGCAACAAGCAGGTGCAGATCAGCGCCCTGCACACCACCGGCACCGTGTGGACCGGTGCCCAGACGGCGGCGAACGCGGCGACCTGGGCGACGACCGGGAACCTCGGCGGCACCATGGTCGGCCGGCCCGCCACTGTCACCCTCGCCGACGGCACCAGCGTGATCTTCGCGGTGGACGTCGACGGTCGCCTGTGGCACTACCGCCAGAGCGGGACGGGTGCGTCGTGGAAGAGCCTCGGCGACGTCGACCTCACCGGCGGCGTGACGGTGGTGAATGTCGACACCGGTGTCCGGCTGGTCTCCACCACCATGACCGGCACCATCAAGACCGCTGTCTACTCCACCGACGGCACCCTCAGCGCTTGGGTGGACCTGGGCGGGAACGTGACCGGGGTGCCGGCCGCCTTCCTCAACCAGGGCTACCGCACCGGCGTGGTGGCCCGTGCGGCCGACGGTTCGCTGATCACGAAGAAGCAGGAACTGGGCGGCGCCTGGCCGAGCACCTGGCAGACGGTGGGCACGTTCACCGCGGCCGGGTCCCCGGCCGCGATCCTCGACCCGGCCTTGGGCCGGATCGCTGTTGTCGCCCGCGGGCCCGACAACGAGATGTACCGGGTGTACGAGACCGAGCAGGGCTCCGGCACCTGGGGTGAGTGGCTGCGCCTGTACGAGAACCCGAGCGACCCGACCGCCGCCACCGCCGCCACCGATCCCAGCATCGCGCCGATCCAGAACTCCGGCGGAACCGGATTCGTGGTGGTGTACCGCAACCGGAACAACACCACCATCGCGCTGGACCGGCGGTTCGCCGCCCCCGGTGGGATGACGTCAGCGAAGGTGAGCCCGTCGCAGGTCAGCTTCGGCGCGCACCTCATCCCGACGCCGAAGGACTGATCCTCGGCACCACCAGGACCGGGGGCCTCCGTCAACCTGACGGCGGCCCCCGGGTCGCTGGTCACCGGTGCGTCGGCTGCCTTTCTAGACTGAGGCGATGAGCGTTGGCACCGACGGCCGGGGGATGGCCGAACTGGCCGCCCTGCTGGCCGACGGCACCCGCGCCGGGATGTGCCTGGCACTGCTCGACGGGCGGGCGTGGACCGCCGGTGAGCTGGCCCGGCGCGCCGGCGTCGCCCCGTCGACGGCCAGCGACCACCTCACCCGACTGGTCCGCGGTGGGCTGCTCGTCGAGGAACGACAGGGTCGGCACCGCTACCTGCGACTGGCCGGGCCGGCGGTGGCCCAGCTGATCGAGGACCTGGCCGGCCACGCCCCGGCCACCCCCACACCGACCGGGTCGCTGCGCGCGGCGACCGCCAGCGCCTCCCTGGCGTACGCCCGGACCTGTTACGACCACCTCGCCGGGCGGCTGGGCGTGTTGATGTACGACGCGCTGCTCAGCGCGGGCCGGCTCGACCGGTCCAGCGGGCTGGCGCTGACGCCCGACGGCTGGGCCTGGGTGAGCGGGTTGGGCGTACCCGTGGACGTGCTGCGCGCCGCCCGCCGCCCGGTGGTCCGCGACTGCCTGGACTGGACCGAACGCCGCCCGCACCTGGCCGGCGCGCTCGGCGCGGCGCTCTGCCGCCGCTTCACCGACCTGGGTTGGATCAGCCGGGGCGCAGGCCGCGCCGTCCGCCTCACGCCCACCGGCCGCCCTGGCCTGGCCGCGGCTCTGGCGGTCCCCGACCACACCCTCGACCCGCCGGTAGCCCCGCCGCCCAGGAGCGGCCGCGCCTGACGATTGTGCGCGCCTGACGGGGGCGGGATCGTTCGGTGCGGGGCGAAAGGTTCGCGCCCTACGGTCGGGCGGTGACTGACACCTGGCCCGTCATCGCGCCCGCCCCGGGGACCCCGGCGTGTGGGCCACCCTCGTTCGCACCGGAGCGCGGCTGGTGGGTGACCCGGCACGCCGACGTGCGGGCCGCGCTCACCGACCCGGCGTTGCGGGTGCCGCCCGTCGACACCGGTCCGTTCGGCACCCTCGCCTGGCTGCGCGCCACGGTCAGCCGGTTCAGTGCGCCGCGACAGCACGCCGACCGTCGGGCGGTCGCGGTGGCGGCGTTGGCCCCGATGGACCCGGACGAGCTGCGACACGACGCGGCCCGGCTGACCGTCGCCGTTCTCGACCGGGCCGGCGACCGGGTCGACGTGATCCGGGAACTGGCCCGGCCGGTGCCGCTGCGGGCGTTGGCCGCTCGGCTCGGTTTCGCGGATCCGGCAGCCGCCGGGACGGCGGTCGCGGTCGTCGCGGCCGCGTACCACCCGGGGGTGGACCCGGCGTCGACCGCGCGGGCCGACCGGGCGGTGGCGGCGCTGCTGGCGCTCGCGCCAGCGGGACCCCCGGTGGTACGGGCGAATCTGATCGGCCTGCTGGTCCAGGCGTGCGACGCGACCGCCGGCCTGATCGGCGGCGCCGCCCATCACCTGTTGCCCCCGGCCGCCCCGGAAACGCCGGCCACAGCACTGACCGCCGACCTGCTGGCCGAGGTGCTGCGCCTCGACCCGCCGGTGCGCGCCACCCGACGGGTCACCGTCGACGCGGTACGGCTGGGCGGGCAGGATCTGCCGGCGGGCAGTCCGGTGCTGCTGCGTTTCGACGCGGCCAACCGCGACCCGCGGGCGTTCACCGACCCCGCGAGGTTCCAGCCTGGTCGGCCTGGTGCCGGACTGTTGACGTTCGGGACGGGGGAGCGGGGTTGCCCCGGCGACCGGCACGCCCTGGCGCTGGCCAGCGGGGTGCTCGACGTGCTGCGGGAACGCTGCCGGCGTAGTCCGACCCCGGTGCGTCACGAGCCGCACCCGACAGTGCGGGTGCCGACAGATCTGGAGGTGAGCGTCCGATGATCGACAGTCGTGCCGCGTTCCACGCCCTGCACCGCGCCGGCCGCCCACTGCTGCTGCCCAACGCGTGGGACCACGCCTCGGCGGCGGCGCTCGCCGCGCGAGGCCACCCGGCCATCGGCACCACCAGCCTCGGGGTCGCCGCGACCACCGGCCGTCCCGACGGCGCGGCGGCCACCGCGGGAGAGACCCTCGCCCTGGCCCGCCGCCTGGCCGGGTTGCCGGTGCTGCTCAGCGTGGACGTGGAGGGCGGGTTCAGTGACGACCCGACGGAGGTCGCCGCGTACGTGGCGGACCTGGCCGGGCTCGGCGTGGTCGGGATCAACCTGGAGGACGGCCGCCCGGACGGCACGCTTGCCGACCCCGAGTGCGTCGCCGACAAAATCGCGGCGGTGAAGGCGGCGGTGCCGGACCTGTTCGTCAACGCCCGCACCGACACGTGGTGGCTTGCGGTGGCCGACCCGCTGCCGCAGGCCCTCGCCCGAGCCCGCGCCTACCGGGCGGCCGGCGCGGACGGGATCTTCGTGCCGGGCACCGTCGACGACGCGACGCTGCGGGTCCTCACCGAGCGGGTCGACGCTCCCGTGAACGCGCTGTACCAGCCCGGCGGCCCAGGGCTGACCGAGCTGGGCAGGGCCGGGGTGGCCCGGGTCAGCACCGGCTCGCTGCTGTTCCGGGCAGCACTGGGCGCCGCGCTCGACGCCGCCGACGCCGTCCGCCTCGGCAGGCCCACCACCTCGTCGGGCCTGCCGTCGTACGCCGAGGTGCAAGCCCTGGTGCCGCCCGCCGCCGACTGACGGCGCCCGCCGCCGACTGACGGCGCCCGCCGCCGACTGACGGCGGCGGCCGGCGACTGACGGCGGCGGCCGGCGACTGACGGCGGCGGCCGGCGTCTGGCGGTGGCGGCCGGTGGCCGGTGGCAAGCGACGGCGGACGGCGGCGTCTAACGGCCCGCCGGTGTCCGCCGGCTGCGCCGGCCCGCGCGGGCAGTGGCCCGATCAACCGGCGCCGGTGGGGTGAGGCTGCGTTCCGGCGCCTTTGGAGCTGAATCGTTGACGACATCACAGGCCGGCTGCCGACCCAACCACCCTCTGCCCGCCCCTGCCCCGCGCCCCCGACCCTGCGTCCCCGCCCTGCGTCCCTGCCCTGCCCGCCGCCCACCCTGTTGATCAAGAGGTTTGCGTCACCGGAACGGCTTCGGATGACGCAAACCTCTTGATCACGTCACGGTGGCGGTCGGTGGGCGGGTGTGGGGGAGTGGGGCATGCCGGGGGCGAAGGGGGCGGTTGGGGGTCGGGGCGGTCGTGATTCGTTGGCGACATCAGCTCCAAAGGGGTCATCAGCATGGGTTGCCCCCGGCGAGGGCGGGTGGGTGGTGTGTGGTCCGTTCGGGGGCGAATAGGAGGAATGTTCGGTCGGTTCCGGTGCTGATGATTACGGTGTGTTTCAGGGCGAACCACCCAGTGCCGTGACCGGAGAAAGGGACCCCGTCATGCGAGTGCCCAGCCGTAGTCCGGGACAGCAGCCCGGTTCGCCTCCGTCGCCCACCGCCCCGGCCCGCCGTCGACCCTCCGGCGCGGCCCCCCGCCGCCTTCCCGCCGCCGCGCCCGACCTGGCCGCTTACCGGGCCGCCGTCGCCGAGCTGCTGGTCGAGGTCGGCGCCCTGGCGGACGCGGCGAGCACCCGGGCCCGGCAGGTGCTCATCGACGAGCGGCTGCGGGAGCCGGCGCTCGCCGCGGTCCTCGACGGCACCCCGCAGGGGCTGATCGGCGCGCGCGAGACCCTGCTGCTGGAGATGGCCCGCTATCAGCCGAACGACCGCACCTCGGCCGGTGACCTCAGCGCCCTGGTCCGGATCTACCTGCTCTCCCGCATCGACGTGCTGTGGTGGCAGGACGCGCCGACCTTCGTCACCGACGACCAGGTCAACGGCAGCGCCGAACTGGTCGACCTGGAGTGGCTGCGCCGCCGTGACCTGCTGCGCTTCCGCTACCAGGAACAGCCCGCCACGATGCTGGGACGGGCCGCGCGCGGGCTGCGGCGCCGACTGCTACCCGACGCCACCCCGCACACCGCGGGGCTGCTGTTCCGCCGCGCCCGCCGCGAGGTGGTGGCGCTGCTCAACGACATCGCACGGGAGTTCGCCGCCGTCGCGCCGCCGGCCACCCCGCCGCTCTGGGTGACCAGCCTGGTCCGCAGCGCCGAGCACCAGTACCGGTTGCGCCGCCTGGGCTACGCGGCGATGTTGCCCAGCGGGCACTGCCTCGGCTACTCGGTCGACGTCGAGCTTGCCTGGTTCGAGCGTTTCGGCGCGCGGGACGCCCTGGCGCAGCTGCTGCTGAGCCGACAGGAGGCCGGTGAGCTGAACGTGATCGACGAGGGGCAGGCCTGGCACCTGTGTCTCGCGCCCACCGCCCGGCGTCGGCTACGCCGGGCGTACGAGGCCGAGATGGGGGTCTGAGCCGGTGTGCGGCATCGCGTTGAGCATCGGCCCCGAGGCCGACCCGGCGACCTTCCGGCGGATGCTCGCCGCCCTGGCCCCACGCGGTGAGGTCACCGAAACCCGGTCGGAGAACGGGCTGCTCGCCGGCACCCGTCGACTGCGGGTCGTCGACCGGGACCGGGCGGTGCAACCGTGGACCTCGACCGACGAACGATGGCTGCTCTGCTTCAACGGCGAGATCTTCAACTACCGGGAGTTGCGGGCGCAGCTGACCCGCCTGGGACAGGCCTTCCGCACCGAGAGCGACACCGAGGTGCTGCTCGCCGCGTTCCAGCAGTGGGGCGAGGCCGCGGTGACCCGGCTGCGCGGCGAGTACGCCTTCGCGGTCGTCGAACGGGCCACCGGTCGGGCGTACCTGGCCCGCGACCCGCTCGGCGTCAAGCCGCTGTACTGGTCCCGTCGGCCCGGCTGCCTGCACATCGCCTCCGAGGTCAAGGCGCTCGTCGGGCACGGCGCCCCGATCGCCGAGGTGCCGCCCGGGCACCACGGCTGGGCCGAGGCGGACGGGCACGTGCGCCTGAGCCCGTACGTCGACCTGCTCACCATCGGCGACGGCCTGCCGATCATCGACGACCCGGACGAGGCCGCGCTGCTGGTCCGCGCTGCGCTGAGCGACGCCATCCGGATGCGGGTGGAGACCGACCTGACCGTCGGGGTGGTGCTCTCCGGTGGCCTGGACAGCTCGTTGACCCTGCGGCAGGTGCGGGACATCCACCCGGACTGTGTCGCGGTGACCGTCGGCGTGGCGGACAGCCCCGACGTGGCGTACGCCCGGCGGCTCGCCGCCGACCTCGACGTGCCGCACGTGGTGGTCGAGCTGCGCCCGCGCGACATCCGGCTCGCCGACGTCCGCGAGGCCATCCGGATCTCCGAACTGACCGAGTACGGCGACATCATCAACGCGGTCGTCTCGGTGCCGATCTTCCGGCGGCTGCGCGACCTGGGCATCAAGGTGGTGTTGACCGGTGACGGCTCCGACGAGCTGTTCGGCGGGTACCCGATGTACCACCAGGTCGCCCCGGCGGCGGCCCGCAGGCTGTTCCTGCACCGCATCCGCAACCTGTGCCGCACCGAGTTGCAGCGGGTCGACCGGGCCGCCATGGGACACGGCGTGGAGGCACGGGTGCCGTTCCTCGACCTCAGCGTGGTGGAGCTGGCGATGCGGTTGCCGGTGGATCTGAAGCTGCGCCACGGGCAGGAGAAGTGGATAGTCCGGCGGGCGTTCGGCGACGTGCTGCCCGACTACATCCTCCGCCGTCCGAAGAACCCGATGTCGTACTCGTCCGGGTTGCACGAGCGGGTCCGGCTGTACAAGCCGCTCTTCGCCCGGCTGCACCGCTCGTTCGGCTACGACCTGCAGGAGCCGGTCCGGCGGGACTTCGACACCGTGCTGAGCCGCTGCGGCAACGACCTGGACCGGGCCATCGCCGACGGTCTCAGCCGACCCGACTACACGGTCCTGGAGCACGCCCGCGACCTGGTCGGCGCGGCCAAGTGGAACGCCGCGCCGATGGTCCGCCGGCTGGTCGGCCCGCGCCCGGCCCGCCCCTGACGGTCGCCCCGCACGCCACGCTTGACTCTGACACGGTGTCAGGGACGAGTGTGAGGGGGCCATGTTCACCATCGGAGACTTCGCCAGATTCGGCCGGGTGTCGGTGCGGATGCTGCGCCACTACGACAGCATCGGCCTGTTGCGCCCGGCCAGCGTCGACCCGCACAGCGGTTACCGCTTCTACCGGGCCGACCAGCTGCGTCGGCTCAACCGGGTGATCGCCCTCAAGGAGCTGGGCCTCACCCTGGAACAGGTGCGCGCGATCGTCGACGACGCCGTCGACGTGGCCGAGCTGCGGGGCATGCTGCGGCTGCGCCGGAGCCAGCTGGCGGAGCAGTTGGCCGCCGACACGGCCCGGTTGGCGGCCGTGGAGGCGAGGCTCCGAATGATCGAGTCGGAGGGTCGGATGACCACCCAGGACGTCGTACTCAAGGAGATCGCACCGGTCCGCGTCGCGGAGCTGACCGCCGTCGCGGCCAGTTACCAGGGCGAGGACATCGGACCGGTGATCCAACCGCTCTACCCCGAGCTGTTCCGGCGGTTGTCGGCGGCCGGCGTCAACCCGAGCGGGCCCGCCGTCGCCTGGTACGAGCCCGCCGATGCGGGCGGCGACGCCGTCGTCGTGCACGCCGGGGTGCTCGTCGACGCCGAGCCGGCCGCGGCTCCCGACGTCACGGTGCGCGACCTGCCGGCGCTGCACAGCGCGGCGACCATCATCCACCACGGTGCGATGGCCGACGTCGAGCCGAGCATGCAGGCGCTCGCCCGGTGGATCGAGGAGAACGGCTACCGCACCGACGGTTTCGCCCGGGAGGTCTACCTGGACTACTGCGCGGACACCCCGGAGAAGGGCGTCACCGAGCTTCAGCTCGCCGTGTACCGCGACTGAGCCGGCCGCCGCGCACCGGATCGCCCCGCCGACCGGGCGCTCAGCTCACCAGCAGCAGCGCGCCGACCGCGCCGAGCGTGCCGGTGACCGCGAGCAGCGTGCTGGTCAGCACGAACCGGGTCACCGGCACCGTGACCCGGGCCGCCCGGCACCGCTCGAACCACAGCAGGGTCGCCAGCGACGCCCAGGGTGCGGCCAGCGGGCCGACGTTGGTGCCGATCAGCAGGGCCAGCAGCCGGGTCGCGTCGCCGCCCGGCAGCACCGACTCGCCGGCCAGGTAGGCCGGCAGGTTGTTCAGCGCGTTGGCGAGCAGCGCTCCGGTGCCGCCGGCGCGCAGCGCGCCGAGCGCATCACCGTCGGCCCCGAGCAGGGTGCCCACCAGGTCGTCCAGCCCGTGCCGGCCGAGGGTCTGCACCACCAGGAACAGGCCGGTGACGAAGAGCAGGAGGCGCACCGGCACCAGCCCCGGGCGCAGCGTGGCGGGGGAGCGGATGACGAACCCGACCAGCACCAGCGCCAGCGCGACGGTGGAGGCGAGACCGATCTCCACGCCGGCGAGGATCCCGCCGATGAAGAGCAGACAACCGGCGAGGGCGGTGCGGTGCAGCACCGGGTCCGCCGGCACGTGCGCGGCCGGCGGGACGAAGCGCCCCCCGGTCGGTTGGTCCCGCCGCCACCAGGTGAACCAGAGCAGCGCCATCGTGACCGCCACCGCCACCAGCTGAGGCAGCGCCATGCGGGTCGCGTACGTCAGGGGCGCCAGCCCGACCCGGTCGGCGGCCAGCAGGTTGGTCAGGTTGGACACCGGCAACAGCAGACTGGCGGTGTTCGCCAGCCAGACCGTGGTGACCGCGAGCGGGCCGGCGGGCACGCGCAGGGTGCGCGCCAGCGCGAGCAGGACCGGGGTGAGCAGCACGGCGGTGGTGTCGAGGTTGAGCACGAGGGTGGTCAGTGTCGCCAGGCCGCCGCAGAGCAGGAACAGCGCCGCCCACCTCCCCCGGGAGGCGATGGCCAGTCGGCTGGCCAGCACGTTGAACACACCGGCTACGGCGGTCAGCTCGGCGAGCACGATGACGGTGCCGAGGAAGAGCAGCAGCGGCAGGATCCGGTGCAGCGTGGCGGTGGTCTCCGCGCGGGGCAGCAGCCCGCTCAGCGCGCAGGTCGCGCCGACCACGGCGAGGACGACCGCCACCAGGTCCAGCGGGTGGGGTCGCCAGCGGGTGGTCGGCTCGGGTGTGGCGGGCGGTGCGACGGCGGCAAGCTTCACGTCTGACCACGTTGACACGGTGGCGGGTCTGCCGCCCGCGCTGGAACTGTCAGGGTGACCAGGCCCACCAGCGCGTGACCGGCGACCGGAGCAGCGCGGTCGACCAGTCGCGGCGCTGCGGCGCGGGGAACCCGACAGACCGGCCCGGGATGGGAGACAACCGACGATCGGCCCCGCCGCGTCCGATAGGTAGCGTGACCGGCGAATTCCGCCCGAACAGGGCCGGGCCCGGCCCCCGGAGATCGGGGGCCGGGCCCGGCTGCGGGCTCGGTGCCTACCAGCCCAGGTAGCTGGGCTGGGTCTGCACGTTGAGCTCCTGGTAGCGGGTCAGCTTGGCCGTCCAGGTGCGCCAGTCGTTCAGCTCCAGGACGTCCAGGCCCTTCACCATGTCGTTGGAGTAGATGTGGCCGTTGTAGTAGTACGCGGACCAGGTGCCACCGCCGACAGGCCGGTCTGCCGAGAGCGGGCCGCGCTCCCAGAAGGCGATCTCCTTCGGGTTGGCCGAGTCGGTGAAGTCCCAGACCGAGATGCCGCCCTGGTACCACGCCTGGACCATGATGTCCTTACCGAGCACCGGGATCAGCGAGCCGTTGTGCGCCACGCAGTTCTCGGTGTCGGCGTTCGCCCGGGGGATCTTGTAGTAGCTGCGGAAGGTCATCTTCCGGGCGTTGCCGCGGCCGCTGATGTCGTAGATGGCGTCCGCGCCCCGGTTCGGGCCGACAGCCTCGTTGCAGGTCGCCGCGCCGCCGCCACCCAGCTCGTCGGTGAAGATCACCTTGGTGCCGGCGTTGTTGAAGGTGGCCGAGTGCCAGAACGCGAAGTTGACCTCGTCCCGCACCCGGTTGATGACCCGGGGCGCTTCCCGGTTCTTGATGTCGAGCAGGATGCCGTCACCCATGCACGCGCCGGCGGCCAGGTCCTTGGCCGGGTAGACGGTGATGTCGTGGCAGCCGGTGGTCGCCGAGCCGGTCTCACTGCCCGGGAAACCGCCGTCCGGGAAGAGGTTCGGGGCCGCGATCACCGCGGCGTCCGTCGGCTTCTTCAGCGGCACCTTGATGATGGAGATGGAGTCGTGCGGGGGCTGGCAGTCCGGGAACTCGGCCCGCGGGCTGTACGACGAGACGTACAGGTAGACCGTCTTGTTGTTCTTGCCCGGCACCAGGGTGTGGGTGTGTGAGCCGCAGGCCGTCTCGACGGACTTGATGTAGCGCGGGTTGGCCTTGTCCTTGATGTCGAAGACCTTGATGCCCTCCCACGAGCCCTTCACGTCCGCCCCCTGCGCGGTGCTGTTGCAGGAGTCGTCGCTGCGGGACGAGTCGGTGGAGAGGAAGAGCAGGTCACCGTGGACGGAGATGTCGTTCTGCGACCCCGGGCAGAGCACCCGGGCCTTGACCGTCGGGGCGCTGGGCCGCGAGATGTCGTAGATGACGAAGCCGTTGTAGTTGCCGGCGAACGCGTACTTGCCCTGGAAGGCGATGTCGCTGTTGGTCGCGTCCAGTGGGGCGACCTTGGGCACGTTGGCGATCTGGCGCAGGTTGGGGCTGCTCACGATCTCGTCGACGCCGGGGATCGTGTTGGTGAGCGCGGGGGCTGGGGCCGCCTGCGGCACCGTCTGGGCGTTGCTCGCCGGGGCGACGAGAGCGCTGGCGACGAGGAGGCCGGTCGTGGCGAGCGCCACGATGCGCAGTTGTCGTAACCGTGGCTTGTGGAGTCTGATCATCGGCGGGGCCCTTCGCAAGGGGGAGACGATGGCTGACACGTTACCGCTCGACGAAGAACGTCGATGTGAGCTGGATCACATGAAAGTGGGTTCTTCAATGGATAGCATCGCGGTGACCTCGACTGCAGGGAGTGGCCCATGACCAACCGGCGCGCACGCACCCTGGCGATCGTCACACTCGCTGTCGCGTTGCCGCTGGTGGCGTTCATGATGATCCGCCTCGACGGCGACACCGGCACGCGGGCCGCGCAGCCGGTCTCCGCGCCCGCCCCCGCAACCGCGTCGCCGACGGTCAGCCCGGTCCCCACCGACCTGACCGTCATCGCGCCCGGCCGCCCGGGCGAGACGGCGGCCACCCGGCCGGCGCACGAGGTCCGCGACGTCGGCCCCGCCCCGCACAACTCGCTGGACGTCTGGTTCGTCCGGATGATGATCCCGCACCACGCGCAGGCCCTGGCGATGGCGGAGCTCGCCCCCGACCGGGCCGCCGACCCCGACGTGCGGGCCATCGCCGAGCGCATCCGGGCCAGCCAGGGCCCGGAGATGGGCATGATGCGCGGCTGGTTGCAGACCCGCGGCCTCCCCGCGGAGGTCCAGGGGCACGACCACGGCACCATGCGCGGCATGCAGTCACCCGAGGCGATGGCGCAGCTCGCCGCGACCCGTGGCCCGGACTTCGACGAGCTCTTCGTCCAGATGATGACCGAGCACCACCAGGGCGCCATCGAGATGGCCACCAACCTGCTCACCGTCGGCTCCGACCTGACGCTCAACGAGTTCGCCAACGCCGTCGCCACCGAGCAGACCGTCGAGATCGACCGCATGCGCGAGATCCTCGGCTCCTGAGCCGGGGCGCGAGGGGCCCGGGCGCGCGGGGGGCGAGGGCCGCCCGTCCCGGCACGTACGCTGGGTGACCGTGAGACGCACAGTGCTCGGCCGCCCGCTGCGCGGCGTCGCCTTCGACGTGGCCGTCGCCGCCCTGGTGGTGCTCGTCTCGCTGGCCGCGGCGGTGAACCAGCCGGGAGGTTGGGCGGCCACGGCGGTCGGCGTGGGCATGGCGGTGGCGCTGCTGTTCCGCCGCACCCACCCGGGCGTGGTGACGGTGGCCGTCGCGGCGCTCGCCCTCATCCAGGTGGTCGCCCGGTGGGGTCCGCTCATCTACGACGTGGCCGTCCTGATCGCGCTCTACAGCGTGGTGAAGTACGGGCGGCGGCTACGCGACGGCGTGCTGGCCGGCGCGGTCGCGGCCGTCGGGGTGCTGCTGGCCGCCGCACAGACCCCCAACGTCATCCAGTGGTGGGTGACCGCGCTGTGGTACGCGCTGGTCACCGGCGCGGTGTGGTTGGTAGCGCTGAACGTGCGGACCCGCCGGCTCTACGTGCTCAGCCTGGAGGAGCGGGCCGCGACCCTGGAACGCGAACGGGAGGCCGAGTCCCGGGCGGCGGTCGCCGAGGAGCGCACCCGGATCGCCCGTGAGCTGCACGACGTGGTCGCACACAGCATGGCCGTGATGATCGTCCAGGCGGACGGCGCCCGGTTCATGCTCGACAGCGACCCCGCCCAGGCGCGTACCGCGGTGAAGGTGGTGGCGGACACCGGCCGGCAGGCCCTCGAGGAGATGCGCCGGCTCGTCGGGGTCCTGCGCGACGCCGGCCCGACCGGCGGGGAGGCCGACGCGGCCGGGCTGGCGGTGGCGGCCGACCCGGAGCACCGGCGTCTCGCCCTGGCGGAGCTGCCCGACCTGCTGGCCCGGTTCGTCGACGCCGGCCTGCACGTCCGCAGCACCGCCACCGGTACGCCACCGACCCTGCCGCCGGGCCTGGAGCTGACCGTCTACCGGGTGGTGCAGGAGGCGCTGACCAACGCGCTCAAGCACGCCGGGGTCGGCGCCGGCGTCGAGGTCGTCCTGTCGTACACCGTCGAAGCCGTCGTGGTCCGGGTGGTCGACGACGGTCGCGGCCGTCCGCTGGTCAGCCCGGCGCCGCCCGGCGGTCACGGCCTGCTCGGCATGCGGGAGCGGGTGACGGTGTACGACGGCAGCCTCACCGCCGGCCCCCGACCGACCGGGGGCTGGCAGGTCGAGGTTCGGCTGCCGCTACCGTCGGAGCCGGCAACGGAGGTGATCGCGGCATGACGGTCCGGGTAGTGATCGTGGACGACCAGGCGCTGGTCCGCGCCGGGTTCCGGATGGTGCTGGACTCCCAGCCCGACCTTGAGGTCGTCGGGGAGGCGATCGACGGCGCGGACGCCCTGCGGGTGCTCGCCCGCACCGAGGCCGACGTCGTCGTGATGGACATCCGGATGCCCACCATGGACGGGGTGGAGGCGACCCGGCGACTCTGCGCCGAGCGGCCCGCGGACGGGCCCCGGGTGCTGGTGCTGACCACCTTCGACACCGAGGCGGACGCGTTCGCCGCCCTACAGGCCGGGGCGAGTGGATTCCTGCTCAAGAACGTTCCGCCGGAGGAGCTGCTGGCGGCCATCCGGGTGGTGGCCCAGGGCGACTCGGTGGTGGCTCCGTCTATCACCCGGCGTCTGCTGGACCGGTTCGCCGGGCAGCTCGGCGCCGCCCCGAGCGGCGACCCTCGGCTCGCCCAGCTCACCGAACGCGAACGGGAGGTGCTGCTGCTGGTCGCCCAGGGGCTGTCCAACGCGGAGATCGCCGCCCGGGTGCACGTCGCCGAGGCGACGGTGAAGACCCACGTCGGGCGGATCCTGGCCAAGCTCCAGCTGCGCGACCGGGTCCAGGCGGTGGTCCTGGCGTACGAGAGTGGGCTGGTCACGCCCGGCGGATGACACCGCGTACGACCTGGGTCGTAGCGGACGGCGGGCGCACCGCGACCCCTGGCGCAGGCAGGTCGAGCGCGCAGGTGGAGATCGATCCAGCGGTGCCGGCCATAGCGTCGGAGGGGTCCGATCCGCCACCCGCACCGGGAGCCCCGCATGATCCGCCTGACCCTGCGCTCGTTGCGTGCCGAGGCGCTGCGCATGCTGCTCTCGGCGCTCGCCGTCGTGCTCGGCGTCGCGTTCGTCGCCGGCACGATGATCTTCGTCGACGGGATGCGGACCGGCGCGTACGAGCGGGCCGGCACCTTCGACCGCCACACCGACCTGGGTGTCTACTCGACCGGCCGGAAGGTGTTGCCCCCGACCCTGGTCGATCGGGTGCGGGCGGTCGACGGGGTGGCCGCCGCAGCCGGTGAGCTGACCAACACCGCCGGGATCGTCGGCGCCGACGGTCGGCCGGTGCTCGGCTTCACCATGCTCGTCGCCGTCCCCACCGAGGACGCGCTGCGCTCGTACGACGTGGTGGCCGGCCGGTTGCCCGACCGGGCCGGTGAGGTGGTGCTCGACGCGCCCACGGCGACCGAGCAGGGCTTCGGGCTCGGCGCGACGGTCCGGATCGGTGCCACCGGCGGGGCGGCCCGCCCGTACACGCTGGTCGGCACCGTCGACGTGGCCGGCACCTCCCGCGACGTCGGCGGTCCGTTCGTCGGCCTGGTCGGGCCGGACGCGCTGGCCCTCACCGGCGAGCGGGGCTACGGCCGCGTCATGGTGGCGGCCCGCCCGGGCGTCGACGTCGCGGCGCTGACCGAGCGGGTACGCGCCGTGGTCGGCGCCGAAGCCACTGTGAAGAGTCGCCAGCAGATTCTCGACGAGGCGGTGCAGGAGGCGGTCCGTAACGTGGACCAGTTCCGCATGCTGCTGTTGATCTTCGTGGGGGTCGCGATCGTGGTGGCCGGCTTCGTGATCGCCAACACCTTCGCGATCGTGCTGGCACAGCGCACCCGGCGCACCGCGCTGCTGCGCCTGATCGGCGCCACCCGGGGGCAGGTCTTCCGGTCCACAGTGCTGGAGTCGGCAGTGCTGGGGTTGGTCGCCTCCGCGCTCGGAGTGCTGATCGGGGTGGCCCTCGCCGGTGCGATGCGGCTCCTGCTGTCCCGACTGGACGTACCGGTCACCGGCGGCCTGACCGTGACCGGTTCGACGGTGCTGACCGGCCTGCTGCTGGGCACCGGCCTCACCGTGTGCGCCGCCCTGCTCCCGGCCTGGCGGGGAACGCGGATCGCCCCGGTGGCCGCGCTCACCGACGCCGCGGTGCAGCCCAGCCGGGGTGCCGGTCGGCTCCGGCTGACCGCCGGCGCGGTGGTGCTCGCCGCCGGGGTCGCCGCGCTGGCCGGTGCCGCCAGCGCCGGGCAGCTGCTGCTGGTGGCGGCCGGCGGGGTGCTCAGCTTCTTCGGGATCGTGCTGTTCGGGCCGGTGCTCGTCCCGGCGCTGGCCCGGGTGTTCGGCTGGCCGGTACGACGGGTGCTCGGCACCGCCGGTGAGCTGGCGGTCGCCAACACGGTGCGCAATCCACGGCGGGTCGCCGCGACAGCCACGGCACTGGTGATCGGGATCGGACTGGTCTCGGCGTTCATGGTGGGCGCGCGCAGCACCAAGGACGGCATCGAACGCAGCGTCGACGCTCAGATCGGCACCGACTTCGTGGTCAGCGGAATCGGACAGGACCTGCCGGCCACGCTCGTCGGTGAGCTCATCGCCCGCCCCGAGTTGGGGGTCGTGCACGAGCAGCGCAGCGTCGTCGTCGACGACGTCGAGATCCGCGCGGCCCACCCGGCGCTGGTCTCTCGGACGCTGAGCGGAGTGCTGGCGGGCGACGCCGACCGTGTCGGTCCGGGGCAGGTGCTGGTGCACAGCGAGTTGGCGCGCTCCCGTGGTTGGCAGGTCGGTTCGCCGGTGACCGTCGCGGGCCGGTCGTTGCGGGTGGCCGCCGTGGTCACCGACGACACCCCCGGCGGTGCGGTGCCGGCGGGTCACGTCATCGACCTGTCCGACCAGGACTTCGCCGCGCTCTTCCCCGCCCAGCGGGGCTACCTGGCCGAGATCGACCCCGCCGCCGGGGTGAGCGCCGATCGGGCTCGTGCGGCGATCACGGCCGTGCTCGGCCGGTACCCGACGGTGAACCTGATGGACCAGGGCGCGTACAAGAAGATGCTCACCGGCACTGTGGACATGCTGCTCGCCTTCGTCACGGCGCTGCTCGGCCTGGCCGTGGTGATCGCCCTGGTCGGCGTCGCGAACACGCTGAGCCTGTCGGTGCTCGAACGGACCAGGGAGAACGCCGTGCTGCGGGCCGTCGGGCTCAGCCGAGGGCGGATGCGGGCCGTGCTCGCCGTCGAGGCGGTGCTGATGGCGGTGGTCGGCGCGGTGCTCGGCGTCGGGCTCGGCACCGGAGTCAGCGCGTCCACGATGGCCCTGCTGGACCGCCTCGGCGGCGACTTCCACGTGGTGCTGCCGTTCGGTCAGCTCGGGCTGATCCTCGGCGTCGCGGTGCTGGCCGCCCTGCTCGCCTCGGTGCTGCCGGCCCGCCGGGCGCTGTCCCGCCCGGTCGTCGAGGCGCTCGCCGACCAGTGACCGGCCGGGTTGTCGGCAGTGGCACCGGACGGACATCGCCGGCCGGCCCCGCCCTCTTCCCCGGCGGCGGGACCGGCCAGCGGTGCCGGGTCTACAGGCGCTCGACCATCGGGCCGACGCACCGGTTGCGGGTGTCGAAGACGTAGCGGGCGTGCGTGACCACGAGGTCGTAGTCGAAGATGTCATGGTCGGTGACCACCACCACCGCGTCGGCGGCGCTCACCTCCCGCTCGGTGAGCCCGACCATGGTGACCCCGGCGGGGAGCTGGTGCGCCTCCGCGTACGGCTCGACGGCGTGCACCTCGGCGCCGAGGGCCTGCAACCGTCGCGCCACATCGACGGCGGGGGAGTCCCGCATGTCGCCGGTGTTCTTCTTGTAGGCCAGACCGAGCAGCAGCAGCCGGGCGCCTCTGGCGGCCCGACCGTCCCGGTTCAGCCCCGCCATGATCCGCTGCGCGACGTGTTCGGGCATCTCGTGGTTGACGTCGTTGGCCAGCTCGATGAACCGGAACTGCCGCCCGAGGCGGCGCTTGACCTGCCAGGACAGGTAGCACGGGTCGATCGGCAGGCAGTGCCCGCCGACGCCGGGGCCGGGCCGGAACGGCAGGAAACCGAACGGCTTGGTCGAGGCCGCGTCGATCGCCTCCCAGACGTCGATGTCGAGGTGGTGCGAGAGCATGGTCAGCTCGTTGATCAGCGCGATGTTGACCTGGCGGAAGGTGTTCTCGATCAGCTTGGTCAGCTCGGCGACGCGGGTGGAGTCCACCGGCACGGTGCGTTCCACGAGGCGCCGGTAGAACTCGTCCACCCGGGCCAGCGACGCCCGGTCCACACCGGAGACCACCTTCGGGGTGTTCTCCAGGCGCCAGGTCGGATTGCCCGGGTCGATCCGCTCCGGGCTGTAGCCCAGGTGGAAGTCGCCGGGGCTGGTCAGCCCGCTGGCCGACTCCAGCAGCGGGCGCAGCAGCTCCTCGGTGGTGCCGGGGTACGTGGTCGATTCCAGGATCACCGTGCAGCCCGGGCGTACGTACGGGCCGATGCCGATGCCGGCCTGCTCGACGAAGCTCAGGTCGGGGGTGCCGTCGCGCAGCGGGGTCGGCACCGTGATGACGCAGATGTCGAACCCGTCGGCGTCGGTGTACTCGGTGCTGGGGTGGTAGCGACCGCTGCCCAACGCCCGGCCCAGCCGGTCGGCCGGGATGTCCTCGACGAACGACTCGCCGGAGGCGAGGCGCTTGACCCGGTCGGCGTCGACGTCCAGCCCGACCACGTCGAGCCCCGCCTCGACGGCCCGCATGGCCAGTGGCAGTCCCACATACCCCTGACCGATGACGACCAGCTTTTCAGCGCTCACCCAGGCTCCCGCAGCAGATGGTGTAAATGGCCTGCTGAGAGCCTAGAGGCGTCTTCGGTGACGTAAGTCCGTTTTGGGGATATGGGTGCCGGTGGGACTGTGGGGACGTCGACGGCGCGTGGCTCAGCCGCCGGCCGGCACCTCCGGATCGGCCGGCGCGCTCGTGGTCGTGGGCGGCGTGGTCGGCGGCGTCGGATCGGTCGGTGGCAGGCTGGTCGGTGGTGCGCTGGTCGGCGGTGCGCTGGTGACGACCGCTGTCGGCGTCGGCGAAGTGGCGGTCTGGCTCGGCTCCAGGCTCGGCGTGGCCGAGACCGAAGCCGACGGCGGGTTGTTGGGTGCCCGCGTGCGGTCGGGCCGGCCTGGGTCGACGCTGGTGATCTGTTCGTTGGCCGCGGGCAGGTCCACGGGACCGCTCGGCGCCACCGACGGCGCGGTGGTCGGCAGATGGACCGCCGGATCCTCGCCCGCGTGGCGCTGCGCGGCCAGTGCCGCGCCGAGCCCGACCAGCGCGACGAGCATGGCCGCGGCCGCACCGACCAGCGGGCCCCGCCGCCGCGCCGCCCGTGACCCGTTCGCCACCGCCGCGCCCACCGGCACGTCGGTGCGGGTGCCCGGCCCGGCGTTGCGCAGCGCGACAGGGGTGGCCATCTCCGTCGGTGGCTCGCCGTCGGTGACCGCCGTCCGAGCGGCCTCGGCCATCGCCGCGCCGCTGGTGAACCGCTCCAGCGGATCCTTGGCCAGGGCCCGCGACACCAGGGCGCGGACCGCCTCCGGGATGTCGTGCGGCAGCTCCGGCGGCTCGTCGTCCAGGTGTCGGACGGCGACCTGCAGGGGGTTGTCGCCGGTGAACGGCGGACTGCCGGTGAGGCAGCAGTAGGTGACCGCGCCCAGGGCGTAGATGTCGGTGGCGCCGCTGACCGGCCGACCGGCCGCCTGCTCGGGAGCCATGTAGAGGGCGGTGCCCGGCACCGCGTTGGTGCTGGTGATGCTGGTGATGTCGGTGGAGCGGGCCACGCCGAAGTCGACCAGGACGACGGTGCCGTCCTCCTGCACCAGCAGGTTGCTGGGCTTGACGTCGCGGTGCACGATGCCGCCGCGATGGGCCGCGTTGAGCGCTGCCGCCGCCTGGGCCACGATCGACATCGTCTCGGCCACGTCGAGTCGCCCGGCCGCCTCGATCCGCTTGGACAGGGGCTCACCGGCGACGAACTCCATGACGAGGTAGTCCGCCCGGCCGCCGTCGGGCAGGTCGTCCGCGCCGCAGTCGAAGACCTGCACGATGCCGGGGTGCCGCAGCGCCGCCATGATCCGGGCCTCGGCGCGGAACCGGGCGATGAAGTCCGGGTCGGAGACCAGCGCGGGGAGCAGAACCTTGACCGCGACCTGTCGGCCGAGGATCAGGTCGGAGGCACGCCAAACGTCGCCCATGCCGCCCGTGGCGACACGTTCGTCCAAGCGGTAGCGACCGCTGAGCACGACCTCCGATGACAACACCGCCTTACCGTACCTAGCGCGGCTCGGGCCGGCGCGCCGTGGCAGGGCCGCCGTGCGGCTGGTTCAGGTTGGCTGATTCGCTGTGACCTGTGTGGACGCTCACCCTTGGTGACGCAGCGGATATGCGGTGTCACGAAAAGCGACAAATTCCGTCGTTCAAGCCCTCAACGGTGGCAAGAAACCGCCTCCGAGCGCGGTTCGTGTTCCCTGCTCACCGGCCGTTACCGCGACGCGCCGCCCGGCAGGGCTGAGAATTGTCACTCTTCCGTGACACGACGCCGACTTGTCGCGTCGTGAGCCCCCTCCTAGCGTTAGCCCCGGCTCGGGCCCTCCCGGCTACCTCGGCGGGCAGCGCGCCGATCGACCCCCCTGGCGTCGGCCCCAAACACGCCGCCCCGACAATCGTGGTCGCGGGCACAACGAGAGCGGCGGAGGGCGGTGCGGGCGTGGTGCTGAACGGGCGGACGACTCGTACCCCGTGCCGTGCCCCGGTGCCGTTGGTCGGGCGGGGCCGCCCCGGGCGATACGTGGGCCGCGGATGACCGACGATCTGTCGGAGGTGGTGAGCGCCGCGCAGGCCGGAGACGAAGAGGCGTTCCGCTTCCTCTACCGCAGCCTCCAGCCCGGGCTGCTGCGGTACCTGACCGCCATCGTCGGGGCCGACGCCGAGGACGTCGCCTCCGAGACGTGGCTGCAGGTCTCCCGTGACCTGCCCGGCTTCACCGGGGGTGAGTTCCGGGCCTGGACGGTCACCATCGCCCGTAACCGCGCCATGGATCATCTCCGCCGGATGCGCCGCCGCCCCTCGCTCCCGGTCCCGGTGCAGGCGCTCGTCGATCTGGCCAGCGACGCGGACACCGCCGAGCGAGCCAGCGAGACGATCGGTACCGAGACCGCGCTCGCGCTGATCGCCACCCTGCCGCCCCGGGAGGCCGAAGCGGTCCTGTTGCGGGCCGTGATCGGCCTGGACGCGGGATCCGCCGGCCGGGTGCTGGGCCGCCGCGCCGGTGCCGTACGCACCGCCGCTCACCGGGGTCTACGACGGCTGGCGGTGCTGTTGGAGCGGCAGAGCCCGACCGGGTCGCCGGTCGCGAGCGAGGGGACGCCGCCGCGTGCGGGCAGCGGCCCCGCCCGGCGGGCACCGCAGGCCGAACCGGCGGACGGCTGACGTGAGGGGACTCCCGATGAACCCGTTCCGGCGGGCCGACCACGCCGACGCCGAGCGGCTGCTCGACGCGGCCCGCGCCCGGCTGGACACCGCGCCGGCCCAGCGTCACGCCGCCACGCCCGCGGACGCGACCGCGCCGGAGGCGTACGCCACCGGCCCGAACGTGCCCCCGGCCGAGCCGGTGGCCGCGTTGCTCGCCGCTGCTGCCGGGCCGGTCCGTGCGGGCGAGCTGGCCGGGGAGGAGGCCGCGCTGGCCGCGTTCCGGGCCGCCCGGGCCAACCCGGCCTCAGTCGCGCCGCAGCCGACCCGTCGTCGTCGGATCCGGACCGGCGTGGTGGCCTGGATCGGCGCGGTGGCCGCCACCGCCACCGCGGGGGCCGCCTTCGCCGCGGTCACCCGGGACCGGGCACCGGACCCCGTCGCGCCGGCCCCGTCGGGCTCGTCACCGTCGCCGCAGCCGGGCACGTCCCGGTCGGACGAGTCCGGTCGGTCGGTGGCCCCGGGTGTCCCGTCGCCGGGCACGTCGTCGTCCGTCACCGCCACGCCATCGGCCAGTCCCGCCCTCACCAACCAGTTGCCCGGACTGTGCCGTGCGTGGCGGGCCAAGAAGCCCGACCAGCGGGAGAGGGCACTGCGCTCGCCGGCCTTCCACCCGTTGGTGACCGCCGCGGGCGGCCCCGCCGACGTCGAGGCGTACTGCCAGCGCCTGGTGCCGGAGACGAAGCCGTCCGAGTCGGCGAAGGCCACCCCGTCCGAGTCGGCGAAGAGCAAGCCGTCCCCGGCGGCGAAAGCCCCACCGTCACCACCGCGGCCAGGCCACCCCACCGACGGCTGAACGGTAGGCGGCCGAGACGGTTTGGTTCCGCCCTGCGCCGGAAATTCGTCTGTTAGACAGAGATTGGCGGCACGCACGCCCACCGACGGTGTCGGTGGGTGGGTTTACGGTGGCGCGAAGTGCCGAAACCGGCACACGGAGAGGGGGTCCGACCCGTGGTGACGTCACCCGACCTGGACCGCAGCATCATCCTGCGCGATTCCGCAGCCGCGGTCCGACACCTCGTCCGGATCTGTTTCAAGACCGGGCCGCCCACCCACACCGGCGTCGAACTGGAATGGACCGTGCACGACGCCGCCGATCCCGCCCGCCCCGTCGACGCGACGCGGCTGCGGACGGCGTTGGGGCGGCACACCCCCACCACGCTGGATGCCGGCAGCCCGGCCGAGCCGCTGCGAAACGGCGGCACCGTCACCCTGGAGCCGGGTGGCCAGTTGGAGATCTCCACCCCGCCCCGCCCCTCGGTCGCCGCGCTGATCAGCGCCACCGAGGCCGATATCGCCCAGGTCACCGACCTGCTGGCCGCCGCCGGGCTGATCCTGGGCCGCAGCGGCATCGATCCCCACCGACGGCCCCGCCCGGTGGTGGAAACCCCCCGCTACCGCGCGATGCGCGACACCTTCGACCGTCGTGGCCCGGCCGGCCGCACGATGATGTACAGCACCGCCGGCCTGCAGGTCTGCCTCGACGCCGGTGAGGCGGACCAGGTCGGTGACCGCTGGGCAGCGGCCCACGCGGTCGGGCCGCCACTGCTCGCGGCGTTCGCCTCCGCCGCCCGACACGCCGGGCGTCGCACCGGTTGGGCCTCCGCCCGGATGGCCGCCTGGCTGGCCATCGACCCGGCCCGGACCCGCCCGGTCTGGTCACCCGCCGGCGCCGCTGACGATCCGATCGACGCCTGGGTCAGCTATGTGCTCGCCGCACCGCTGCTGTGCCTGCGTCGGCGTGACGCCGACTGGGCCGCGCCGCCCGGCGTGACGTTCGCCGACTGGCTCGACGGCGCGTTGCCGCAGTCGCCCACCACCGATGACCTCGACTACCACGTCAGCACGCTCTTCCCGCCGGTGCGGCCGCGCGGCTACCTGGAGTTGCGCTACCTGGACGCCCAGCCCGACCGGGACTGGCGGCTGCCGTTGGCGGTGCTGACCGCCCTGTTCGACGACCCGGGCACCGTGCGCGAGGCGTCCGCGATCGCCATGCCGGTGGCGCACCGCTGGTCGGCGGCCGCCCGGCACGGTCTGGCCGACCCGGCGCTGGCCGCCGTCGCGGCGGCCCTGCTCGACCTGGCCCTGACCGCCCTACCCCGACTGGAGCTGCCGGCCAGCACCCACGACGAGATCCAACAAGGGGTACGCCGACGGCTGGCTGCCGCAGAGAGGAGAGACCAGTGAGCGCGAGGAGTGAGCCGGGGTTGCGAGCCTCGCAGTCGCGAACGGAGGGCGGCTCGGTGAGCGCGAGGAGTGAGCCGGGGTTGCGAGCCTCGCAGTCGCGAACGGAGGGCGGTGTTCACGGGGAGCGGTTGCGCGACCGCATCGCGGCGGAGTTGGCGCGGGCGCGTGCCCGTACCACCTTGTTGACCGAGGTGGTCGACGAGCGCGACCTGATGCACCAGCACTCACCGCTGATGTCACCGCTGGTCTGGGACCTGGCCCACGTGGGCAACCAGGAGGAGCTCTGGTTGGTCCGGGACGTCGGGGGCCGGGAGCCGGTCCGGTGTGACATCGACGAGTTGTACGACGCGTTCAAGCAGCCACGTCGGGACCGCCCCGCGTTGCCCCTGTTGCCGCCCGCGGAGGCGCGCGCCTATCTGGCCACCGTTCGGGACAAGGTGCACGACCTGCTCGACGCGGTGGCCTTCACCGAGCGGCCGCTGGTCGCCGACGGGTTCGCGTTCGGCATGATCGTGCAGCACGAGCAGCAGCACGACGAGACCATGCTCGCCACCCACCAGCTGCGTTCGGGGCCGGCGGTGCTGCACGCTCCGCCGCCGCCGGAGCCGTCGGCGCGGGTCGGCGGGGAGGTGCTGGTGCCGGCGGGTGAGTTCATCATGGGCACCGACACTGATCCGTGGGCGTTGGACAACGAGCGCCCGGCGCACCGGGTGGACCTCCCGGCGTACGCCATCGACGCCGCGCCGGTGACCAACGGCCAGTACGCGGCCTTCATCGCCGACGGCGGCTACACCGAGCGGCGTTGGTGGAGCCCGGCGGGTTGGGAGCATCGGGTTCGCGAGCAGCTCAGCGCGCCGATGCACTGGCGCCGCGACGGCGACGACTGGTCGTACCGGCGCTTCGGTCGGTGGGATCGGGTTCGCGCCGATGAGCCGGTGGTGCATGTGTGCTGGTACGAGGCGCAGGCGTACGCGGCGTGGGCCGGCAAGCGGTTGCCGACCGAGGCGGAGTGGGAGAAGGCCGCCCGGTGGGATCCGGCGACCGGGCGGTCCCGTCGTTACCCCTGGGGGGACGACGACCCGACCCAGGTGCACGCCAACCTCGACCAGCGTCATCTGTGGCCGGCGCCGGTGGGCGCGTACCCGGCGGGTGCGTCGCCGTTGGGTGTGCACCAACTCATCGGCGATGTGTGGGAGTGGACCTCGACGGCGTTCGACGGGCACCCGGGGTTCGCCGCGTTTCCGTACCGCGAGTACTCGGAGGTTTTCTTCGGCGACGACTACCGGGTGTTGCGCGGTGGCTCGTTCGGCACCGACCGCTCTGCCTGTCGGGGCACCTTCCGCAACTGGGACTATCCGATCCGCCGGCAGATCTTCAGCGGTTTCCGCTGCGCCCGGGACGTGCGACCGGACGAGTCGTACCGGTGAGTGGCCGCACGACCGGTGGCCCGGCGGCGGGCCGTGGGCGCTGATGTGCCGCCACCTGGCCTACCTGGGGCCGCCGGTGACCCTCGCCGAACTGTTGTTCGAGCCGCCGTACTCGTTGGTGCGGCAGTCCTGGGCGCCGCGCGACATGCGCGGTGGCGGCACGATCAATGCCGACGGGTTCGGTGTCGGCTGGTATCCGGGTGAGGGTGAGCCGGTGCGGTACCGGCGGGCGCAGCCGATCTGGAGCGACCCGACCATCGCGCAGTTGGCCGCGGTGACGCGCAGCGGCGCGGTGCTGGCGGCGGTGCGCTCGGCCACGGTGGGGATGGCGGTGCTCGACGGCGCGGCGGCGCCGTTCGCCGAGGGGCGCTGGCTGTTCAGCCACAACGGTGTGGTCCGCGGCTGGCCGGACAGCGTGGTGCCGCTCGCCACCGGTCTGCCGGTGCGTGACCTGCTCACCCTGGACGCGGCCACCGACTCGGCGCTGCTCTGGGCGTTGGTGCGGCATCGGTTGCGCGCCGGCGTCGACCCGGTCGAGGCGGTCGGGCGGACGGTGACCGACGTCGCCGCCGCCGCTGCCGGGTCGCGGCTCAACCTGCTGCTCACCGACGGGCACCGGGTGGTGGCCAGCGTGGCGGGGCACGCGTTGTCGGTCCGCGAGTCGCCGGGTTCGGTGCTGCTCGCCTCCGAGCCGCATGACGACGATCCCGGGTGGCGGCCGGTGCCGGAGGGGCACCTCGTCGTCGCCACCGCGGGCGAGGTGCGGGTACGTCCACTGCCGGCTGCGGTGCGCCGCGCCGGGCACACACGCAACGGTTGATCGAGCAGAGGAGCGAACCGATGACAGCCGAACCCCTGGAGATCTACCTGGAAGAGGGTGACCTGGAGCGGGGCCTGCGTGACGACGTTCGGGCCGGGCTGAGCGCCGGGAGGAAGTGGCTGCCGCCGAAGTGGTTCTACGACGCGCGGGGGAGCGAGCTGTTCGAGGAGATCACCCGACTTCCGGAGTACTACCCGACCCGGGCCGAGCGGGCGGTGCTGGCCGCGCACGCTGCCGACATCGCGGCGCTGACCGGGGCGAAGACGCTCATCGAGTTGGGTTCCGGTTCGTCGGAGAAGACCCGGCTGCTGTTGGACGCGTTCACCCGCCAGGGTGGGCTGGGCACGTTCGTTCCGCTGGACGTGTCGGTCAGTGCCCTGCGCGGGTCCACCGCCGAGATCGCCGCCGACTATCCCCGCCTGCGGGTCCGGGGCATCGTCGGGGACTTCACCCGGCAACTGGACCGGCTGCCCACCGGCGGTCGACGGTTGGTGGTGTTCCTCGGCGGCACCATCGGCAACCTGTTGCCCGCCGAGCGGGCCGAGTTCCTCACGGCGATGCGCGCGGCGCTGGAGGTCGGCGACTGGCTGTTGCTCGGTACGGACCTGGTGAAGGACCCGTCGGTGATCGTGCCGGCGTACGACGACGCCGCCGGGGTCACCGCCGAGTTCAACCGCAACGTGCTGCACGTGATCAACCGCGAGTTGGGCGCCGACTTCGACCCGGGCGCGTTCGAGCACGTCGCGGTCTGGGATTCCGACAATGAGTGGATCGAGATGCGGTTGCGGGCGACCCGGCCGATGAGCGTGCGGGTGCTGGGGCTGACCGTCGACTTCGCGGCGGGGGAGGAGCTGCGGACCGAGGTCTCGGCGAAGTTCCGCCGGGAGGGGATCGCTGCGGAGTTGGCCACCGCCGGCTTCGCCACGGCGGAGTTCTGGACCGACCCGGACGCGCTCTTCGGCGTCACGCTGGCGCGGGCGCGGTGAGCCTGTTCACCCGACCCGGTCGGGCCGGAGGGTGATCCGCTAGGCTGACCACGCGAAGGGGAGTAGCCCCCAATGTCGTGGTCGACATACTGGTGCGTTCCGCATCCGGCCACGCGGCCCCGGTTCTCCCGGGGCGGGCGAGACCTTCGACTCAGGCTGTTGCAGCCGGGTCGAGGGCGCCCCTGTACCTCCTCCCGGCGTGAACGGGAAGGACGTCATGGAGGGATTCTTCGCCGCGCTGGTCGTCAGCTTCGGCGTCATCTTCGTCGCCGAGCTGGGGGACAAGTCCCAGCTGATGGCGCTGACCTTCGCCACGCGGTTCAAACCGATCCCGGTGCTGATCGGCATCACGGTGGCGACAGCTGTGGTGCACCTGGCGTCGGTCGCCATCGGCGCGGGTCTCGGGGCGGTGCTGCCCACCGAGTGGATCTCCCTGGTGGCCGGCGTGGCGTTCCTCGGGTTCGGTGCGTGGACGCTACGCGGGGACAAGCTCACCGAGGAGGAGAAGCGCAAGGCCGAGAAGACCAACAAGACCGCGCTGGTGGCGGTGTCGGTGGCGTTCTTCCTCGCCGAGCTGGGCGACAAGACGATGCTGGCCACGATCACGCTCGCCACCAAGTACGGCTGGTTCGGTGTCTGGCTCGGCTCGACGATCGGCATGGTGGCCGCGGACGCGCTGGCCATCCTGGTCGGCCGGATGCTCGGTCGGCGGCTGCCGGAGAAGACCATCAAGTACGGCGCCGCGATCCTCTTCGCCATCTCCGGTCTCTGGCTGATCCTGGAGGCGGTGAACGAGCTGACCTGAGCGCCGACTAGCTGCCCCGTGGGCGGGTAACGGCCCGGGGTGGACCCGGCCGAGTTGTTGCGCCAGGGCGACCAGGTGCTGGTTGCGGTGGTGGAGGTGGCCGGCGCGCTGGTGATCTTCGTTGGCGCGGTGTGGGCGGCGGTGCGGTTCGTGGTCGAGGGGCTGCGACACCGCACCGCCGCCCGCTTCACGCCGATCCGACTCTCGCTGGGTCGGTTTCTGACCCTCGGCCTGGAGTTCCAGCTGGCGGCCGACGTGCTGCGCACGGCGGTGTCCCCGTCGTTCGCGCAGATCGGCCAACTGGCCGCGATCGCGACGATCCGAACGGCGTTGAACTACTTCCTGGGCCGGGAGATCCGCCAGGAGCAGCGTCAGGTGGCTGAGGGCGAGCAGCGGCGGTGACGGGCGTCCTGGTCACAGCGGTCACCGCGCTGGCGCTGGTCGCTGGCGTGGTCACCGCGCTCAGCGCCCGCGCGCTGCGCAGCGGCGTGCGCGTCCTGCTGGACCTGCTCACCGCGGCCGGCCTGCTGCGGCTCGCCGGTGATCCGGGTTGGAACGGGCTGGCCGGCGCGGTGGCGATCATCGCCCTGCGTCAGCTGCTCGGGGCGGCGCTGAGCAGGCCAGCACCGTGGTCCGGCCGACAATCCCCGGCCCGCTGCGCCGACGACGATCACCACCTACCGTTGGCGTCGACAGGTGAAATCGGTAAATCGGGAGGATGACCAGATGGGTCGGCACGACGAACCGAACGAGTACGGCTTCGCCGGCGGTGCCACCGCTCCGGAGCCGCAGCCCGGCGGGAAGCCCGACGAGCAGGACCGCGCCGAGGCGGTGGCGGTGCCGGGCGACGACCTCACCGGGCCGACCGCCGAAGCGTTGGCCGAGGAGACCGAGGACCTGCCCCCCGCCGACCGTCGCCACTGAGCGCCGGCCCCGGGCCGCCGGCGCGGCGACGAGCCCATGCTCGTCAGGCCGCGCCGTGCGCACCCCGGGGCGGGCGGTTCAGTGGGCGTCGGGGTGCTGGTAGACGTCGGGTACGCCATCCCCGTCGGCGTCCATCCGCTCGCGTTGCGCCACCCTCCGGTACGTCGCGTTGCGGCGGCTGAGCACCGTGGCGGCCAGCCCGGCGGAGATCACCGAGCCGAGCAGTACGGCGACCTTGACCCGGTCGTCGGCGGTGCTGCCCGCCCCGAAGGCCAGGTCGCCGATGAGCAGCGAGACGGTGAACCCGACGCCGGCCAGCAGGGCGATCCCGAGCAGGTCGGTCCAGGTGATGTCCTCGTCGAGTTCGGCGCGGGTGAACCGGGCCAGCAGGTACGTCGACCCGAAGATGCCGATGCTCTTGCCGAACACCAGCCCGGCGACGATGGCGATCACGATCGGGTCGCGCAACAGGGCACCCAGGTCGGTGCCGCGCACTGTGACACCGGCGGCGAACAGGGCGAAGATCGGCACCGCGAGGCCGGCCGACACCGGCCGCCAGCGATGCTCCAGGCGCGCGGCGAGGCCACCCTGGTCCGCTCCCGCGTCGGCGGTGGCCGGCTGGCCGCCGCCGCGCGGTCGACGGGCGAGCACCGGGACGGTGAAGCCGAGCAGGACGCCGGCCACCGTGGCGTGCACGCCCGAGGCGTGCATCAGGGTCCAGGCGGCGACCGCGAGGGGGATCAGTGCCCACCACCAGGTACGCCCCCGCTGCACCAGCACCGCGAAGAGCGCGATCGGCGCCAACGCGGCGAGCAGCGCGAGAGGTTGGAAGTCGGCGGTGTAGAAGATCGCGATGATGGTGATCGCGAACAGGTCGTCGACCACCGCGAGGGTGAGCAGGAATGCGCGCAGGCCCTGCGGCAGATGTGAGCTGACCACGGCGAGCACGGCGAGCGCGAAAGCGATGTCGGTGGCGGTCGGAATGGCCCATCCGCGCAGGCCGTCGCCGCCCGCGCTCAGCACCACCGCCACGTAGATCAGCGCCGGCAGCAGCATTCCGCCGAGTGCGGCCGCCACCGGCAGCGCGGCCCGGCGCGGGTCGCGCAGTTCCCCGGCGACGAACTCCCGTTTGAGTTCCAGGCCCACCACGAAGAAGAAGATGGCCAGCAGGCCGTCCGCCGCCCAGGTGGCCACGTCCAGGTCGAGGTGCCAGGGGGCGCCCGGCCAGGGCACGGCATGGCTGAGCCGGGTGTACGAGTCGGACCACGGGGAGTTGGCCCAGATCAGCGCGAGCACGGCGCCGGCCAGCAGCAGCGCGCCACCGACGGTTTCGGTGCGGAGCACGTCGGCCAGATGCCGGGCCTCCGGCCAGGACGACCGGGAGAACAGCCGGGTCTTCGGCGGGCGCGGCCCCGATGGCGGGGTGTGGGAGGTCATCTGTGGGCTCACCTAGGGGAGTCGGGACGGCAAAAATCCACTCGCCGACCAGGCTTCCCGGCACACCGTTGTCAACCCTATCCGGCGCCTCGGGCGGGGCGACGGCCGGGCCGATCGGCTGCCGTCCGATCGGCCGGCGACTTTTTCCCGGTTGTCGCCGCTGCCGAATGGGTGTTTGTCGGGTTGGTCAAGCGGGCGCGCATCACGTCACCGGAAAATGCATAACTCCGGACATAAGCCGTATGAGCCGCTTTAATGGTTTCACGAGTTTAGAGACGACCTTGGGGGTTTTCGTGAAGTTCTTTGGCGTAACCGGACCGACACGGAGGCGCTCCTGATGGACCTGCTCCGCCAATTGCGCCACGTGCGTCGGCACTGGTGGGTCGCACTGGTCACGGTCATGGTGGCCCTCGGCGTCTCGGCGTTCGTGACCGTACGGGCCCAACCCCGGTACGTCGCCTCGGTGACCTTCTTCGTCACCACCCCCAACTCGGGCGTCACCGACGCCTACCAGGGCGGGCTCTTCCTGCAACAGCGCGTCAAGTCGTACGCCGACCTGCTCAGCAGCGACCGGCTGGCGCAGAGCGTGGTGGCCGAAACTCCGGTCGGCCTCACCGCCGACGAGGTGCAGCGCCGGGTGAGCACCTCCACCGAGACCGGCACCGTCCTGCTGCGGGCATCGGTCACCGACACCGACCAGACCCGCGCGTTGCGGGTGACGGAGAGCCTCGCCAGCAAGTTCGTCGAACTCGTCCAGAAGGTCGAGACGACGCCGGAGGGCAAGGCACCCATCAAGATCGAGGTGGTGAGTGGCCCGCGGGTCAGCGCCAACCCCGTCTCGCCGCAACCGGTGCGCAACCTCACCCTCGGTGGTCTGATCGGCCTGATCCTCGGCATCGGCCTGGCGATCCTGCGCGGCGTCGCCGACGTCCGACTGCGCGACGCCGCCGGACTGCAACGCGCCACCGGCAGCCCGCTGCTCGGTGAGATCCCGTTCGAGGCCAACGCCCGCAGCGCCCCGCTCATCGTGGGCGACGCCGCGACCTCGGCGCGGGCCGAGGCGGTCCGCAAGCTGCGCACCAACCTGCGTTTCGTGGACGTCCACGAGCCGGCCCGGGTCATCGCGGTGACCAGCGCCCTGCAGGGCGAGGGCAAGACCACGCTCTCCTGCAACCTGGCCATCGCGCTGGCCGAGGCGGGCTGGCGGGTGCTGCTGGTCGACGCGGATCTGCGCCGACCGAAGGTCGACGACTACCTGGGCCTCGACGCCGGCGTCGGCCTCACCGACGTGCTGGTGGGCGACGTGAAGGTGGGCGACGTCGTGCAGCGCTGGGGAGACAAGTCGCTGTTGGTGCTGCCCAGCGGGTCCGCCCCGCCGAATCCGAGCGAGCTGCTCGGCTCGAAGGCCATGTCGGACCTGCTGCTGGCGCTGCGCGAGTCGGCGGACATCGTGATCATCGACACCGCGCCGCTGCTCGCCGTGACCGACGGCGTGGTGGTGGCCGTGCAGGCCGATGGCGCGCTGTTGGTGACCCAGCAGGGCCGTACCTCACGCACCCAGGTCGCCGCGGCGGCCCGGTCACTGCACTCGGTTTCGGTCCGGCTGCTCGGCTGTGTGCTGAACATGGCCAAGGTGGCCAAGGCTGAGGCTTACCAGTACGAGGCCTACCGGGTGGTCGCCTCGGCGACCGGAGCCTCGGTGCCGGCCGACCGGGCCGCGTCCGGCCGGCACAGCGAGACCATCACCGGGGTCAACGGCGTCGCCGACCACACCCAGGAACTCACCCGGCTGCCCCGATGAGCGCGGCGAGGGGTCGCAGCGACCGTTCGATCTCCTCGGCGCAGAGTCGGAAGTCGGCGGCGGTGCCGCCGATCGGGTCCCGAAGGTCGTCCGCGTCCGGGGCGGCCGGTTGCAGCCGGCCCCGGGCCTGGGCGGCGGCGGCGATCGCCGCCCGCAGCGGGTCGTCGGCCGACCCGGCGGGCGGCTCGGCCGCGGCGGCCAGCCGTCCGAACTGGCGCAGCGTGAACGTCCGGTGCAGCGCTCCCGGCGCCAACGCGGTGCAGACCGAGCGTTGGCGCCGGGTCGCGGTCAGCACGAGCGTCGCGTCGACCAGGTACTCGGGGCGCAGCACCCGGGTCCGGAACGCCGCCGGGTCCGCGCCGCTCTCGGTCGCGACCTCCATGGCGTACGGGTGCATGGCCAACCCGTCGATCGCGTCGGTGCCGGCGCTGGCCACCTCGACGGGTCGGTCGGTCAGCAGCCGACGGGCCAGGTACTCGGCCATTGGCGACCGGCACAGGTTGGCGTGGCAGACGAACAACACGCGATCAGGCATCGGTGCCCCTCTCATCGGTGCGGACGCGGGCGCGCACACCGCGAGGGCGGTGCGTCGACGCCGGTGGCCGCGCAAGGAGGGGTTGTCGGCATCGTACGCGGGCCGCACGCCCACCGGCTGTGCTGCCGCGCCGGCCGACGTCGATCCGCCGCGGACGGGGGTGAACCGGTGAAGATCGGCATCCTGTCGTACCACTTTCCGCCCGAGCCGGCGTTCATCCCTGGGAGCCTCGCCGAGGAGTTGGCCGCGCGGGGGCACGAGGTACGGGTCCTGACCGGCTTTCCGGACTACCCCGGCGGGCACGTCTATCCGGGCTGGCGGCAGCGGTGGTACCACGAGACGCACAGCCAACGGCTCAGTGTCCGACGGGTGCCCCGCTACCCCGGGGGCGCCGCGTCGGTCGGGGGCCGGATGGCCAGCTACCTCTCCTTCGCCGGCAGCGCGGGCCTGGTCGCCCGCCGGTTCCTCGGCGATATCGACGCGCTCTACGTCTTCCAGCTGCCGGCGACGACGTTCGCCGCCGCCGGGGTGCTCCGGTTGCTGGGCCGGGTGCCGGCGGTGCTGCACGTGCAGGACGTTTGGGCTCGCGACGGCGTCGACGAGCGGGGCGAGGGGCGCTGGGCGGCGCGGCTGGGCGCCACGATGACCCGGGTCTACCGGACCGCGGCGCGCATCGCGGTCGCCGCGCCGTCGATGCGGGACCTGGTGGTCGCCGCCGGCGCCGACCCGGACCGGGTCCGGATGGTGCTGAACTGGACCGACGAGCGGATCTTCCATCCGGCGACGCCCGGCGCGGCGGCCCGCCAACTGGTCCGCCGCGACGGTCGGTGCGTGGTGATGCACGCCGGGACCATCGGGGCGCGGCAGGGGTTGGAAACCGCGGTCCGGGCGGCCGCGGCGCTGGACCGGACGATGGATCTGGTCCTGGTCGGTTCGGGTGCGCAGGAGCGGCGGGTGCGGGGGCTCGCCGCCGAGCTGGGCGCGGAGAACGTGCGCTTCCTGGAGCGGCGCTCGCCGGTCGACATGCCCGAGCTGTACGCCGCCGCCGACTACCAACTGGTCATGTTGCGTGACCTTCCGGAGCTGCGCGGCACCGTGCCCGGCAAGCTCCAGGCCGCGCTCTCCTGTGCCGCGCCGGTGATCGCGTCGGCCGGCGGGGACACCGCCGAGCTGGTCGAGCGGGCGCGGGCCGGGTTGTCCTGCCCGCCGGAGGACTGGGCGGCGCTGGCCGACCGGTTCTGGTTGGCCGCCACCATTCCGCCGCCGACCCGTACCGAGATGGGTCGTCGAGGGCGGGCCGCGTACCTGCGGGAGATGGCGCTGCCCGCCGGCGTGGACCAGATCGAACGGCTGTTGCACGAGGCGGCCGGCCGGGTCGCGCCCAGCCAGCCGGTAAGTACGAAGAAGACTCATTAAAAGGGCAACAACCGTGATAAGGGTACGAAATTCCCTAAGGCGTGCTAAGAACGTCAGGGAATCGACCTTCTGTCCGGTTCCGTGAACAGGAGTGTGGTGTGACGGTGAGCGATCGACCGACCCGGCGACGGAGCCGGTCCCGGCGTCGTCGGCGTGCCCGACTGCGCCGGGCCCTTCTCGGCGTCCTGGTAGTCGGCTCGCTGCTGCTGGCGACCGGCGGATGGATCGGCTTCCGCGGTTGGCAGGCGCGCGCCCACCTGCTCAACGCCGCCGGACTGGCCCGGGAGTTGAGCGCCCAGGTGGTCGGTGGGGACAGTGCCCGGGCGCTGCGGACCCTTGCCGCGCTCCAGGAGCAGGCCGGTGCGGCCCGCGCCGCGACCACCGACCCGAGCTGGCAACTCGGCCGCCGTACGCCGATCGCCGGCGACGACCTCGACGCCGTCCGCCGGATCGCCATCGCCATCGACGACCTGGCCCGGCAGGCGTTCCCGACCCTGCTCCGCACGGACCTGACCAGCCTGGTGCCGACCAGCGGCCGGCTGGACCTGGCCCGGCTCACCACCGTCTCCGGCGAGCTGACCCGGGTGAACGAGTCGGTGCAGCGCACCCGCCGGGATCTGGCCGCGGTGCCCGCCGACCGGCTGGTCAGCCAGATTCGGCAGGCGCTGACCGACCTGCGTGACGAGATCGGCCGGCTGGCCAGCCTCACCACGGCCGCCGACCAGGGAGCCCGTCTGTTGCCGCCGCTGCTCGGCGCGAACGGCCCTCGTCGCTACCTGCTCGTCTCGCAGAACCTCGCCGAACTCCGCGCGACCGGCGGCATGTTCGGCGCGTACGCGATGATCGAGGCCGAGAACGGCGCAGTGAAGATGGGCAAGCAGGGCAGCAGCGCCTCGCTCGGTCGGTTCGTCCCGGCGTTGAAGGTGCCCACCGAAACCCGCGCCCTCTGGACCGACCTGCCCGGCATCTACCCCGCCGACGTCAACCTGTCTCCGCACTTCCCGACCGCCGCCACGCTGTACCGCGAGATGTTCCGCCGCAAGACCGGCACCACAGTCGACGGCGTGCTCGCCGTCGACCCGGTGGTGCTGTCCTATCTGCTCAAGGCGACCGGCCCGGTGCTCGTGCCCGGTGGTGTGCCGCTCGCCAGCGAGAAGGTCGTGCAGACGCTGCTCAACGACAGCTACCAGCGGCTGGACCTGAAACAGCAGGACGAGTTCTTCGCGGCGTCGGCGGCAGCGGTCTTCGACGCCTTCTTCAAGAAGAATGTCAACCCGAAGGTGTTGTTGTCCGCATTTGACCGTGCTATCACGGAACGCCGGATATTGTTCTGGAGTGCCCGACCTGAGGAGCAGCGGACATTCGGCGACAGCCGGATGGCCGGAACGCTCCCGGAGCAGGACACCGTGCCAACTGTCGGCGTGTTCCTCAACGACGGCAGCGGCGCGAAGCTCGGCTACTACCTGCGGCCGACGGCGAACCTGACGGTCGGCGAATGCCGGCCCGACGGCCGCCGCGAGCTCCGGCTGCGGGTGACCCTCCGCTCGACGGCGCCGAAGTCCGGACTCACCGAGTCGGTCCTCGGCCTCGGCCTGGCAGGCGATCCGTACACCGCACGCACGTTGGTGTCGATCTTCAGCCCGGCCGGTGGAGCGGTGCTCGAGGCCCGGCTCGACGGGGTCGAGACGGCACTTGGCAGCGGCACCGAACGCCGCCGCCAGGTGGCGACGGCCAGCGTGGACGTCGGCCCCGGTGCCGAACGGGCGCTGGAGGTCACCGTGCTTACCGCCAAGACCGGCGTCGGGCAGGCCGAGCTGTGGCTGACCCCCACCGCCAGCCCCTGGACCACCCAAGTTCATTCCGCACCAAGCTGTGACCAGTAGGAGGGAACCAATCATGCGGCTATCCCGCATCATCATGGCGCTCACGGTCGGCCTGGCCGTGGTGGCCGTGCCGACGGCAGCGGGGGCGGCACAGCCGCAGCCGACGCCCAGCGCGACCACTGACCCGCCCCAGCCGCCGCCGTACCCGCCGGCAGCCGCTTCGCTGACCGTCAACCGGCCGACGATCTTCCTCGGCGAGACGGTGTTGTTGACCGGCACCGGCTTCGGCCCGAACGAGACGGTCGACATCTCCGTGACGGTGACCCCGCTGGCCGCACCGGCCGGCGGTCAGGCTCCGGCTCGCCGGAGCGACGGCAGCACCGTGGCCATGACCCCGGTGGCGTACCAGGCGAGCGCGCCCCTGAACTTCACGGCGTTCACCAACGCCCAGGGTCGCTTCACCAAGAGCTACAAGCCGTCGGTGACAGGTCTGCTGACCTTCACCGCCACCGGTCGGGAGTCCGGCCGGACCGCCAGCACCGAGCTGCGGGTGTTGCACAAGAAGCAGCCGCTGCCCGTCACGGGTGACAGCCTCGGCACACCCATGAAGCTCGGCGGCGGCCTGGTCGGCGCCGGAGCGGTCATGCTCCTGCTGACCCTGGCCTGGCGTCGCCGCCAGCGCTTCGGTGGTGCGGCGCACTGATCAACCCCACCGGGCTGCGCCCGGATCGCACGGAAGCTGGCGCCCGTCGGAACACTCCGACGGGCGCCAGCCCGTCCAGAAAGACCCGCCACCTGGTACGGCTCCCGACCTCCGCGTTGTCCGGCGGACTCCCGACCTCGGCCTGGTCTGGTGCGGGTCGTGACCTCGGCCGGGTCTAGTGCGGGTCGTGATCTCGGCCGGGTCTGGTGCGGGTCGTGATCTCGGCCTGGTCTGGTGCGGGTCGTGATCTCGGCCTGGTCTGGTGCGGGTCGTGAACTCTGCGCCGCCAGGTACGGCTACGGCTCCCGGCGAGACGGGAGGCGGTCCGCCGGGGAGGCGCTGATGATGGCGTTCTGCCCCAAGGGTCGGCGTGTCCGCTTTGCACCAGGCCGACCGTGCCGCCCGGCTCGCCGGCGGGTCGTTCCCGATGGTCACCGCCGCCGACGTTGATGCCGTCGTCCGATGCATGATCGGCTCGGGTTTCATGAAGTCGGGGTGTCCCGGCGTCCCGGATGCCCCGGTTTCCGGGAACCCGAGTGGATCACGGGCGTGCGGGCCGCTTCGGCGCCGTCGGTCCGCGTTCGTGTGGGCGGTGTGTCGGGTTGTGAGGTGTTGTGGGTGGTGGCCGGGCGCACGCGCAGGCGGGAATCGTGGCCGGGCCGGGGTCGTTACACACCCTGACGATCGCAGCAGCACCTCCCGCCGCCCGGTCTTCGCGGGCGCGGGATCTGAGGTCCGGCAGGGTGGAATGCCCGCCGCCACCCGGTCGTTATGGTCCCCACGATCGACCGCAGGCACCGCCGTGATGGGGGTGCCGACAGGTTGGGCCACCGGAATGACCCCGGCCCCCCGGTCGTTATGGTCCCCACGATCGACCGCAGGCACCGCTGTGATGGGGGTGCCGACAGGTTGGGCCACCGGGGAATGACCCCGGCCGCCCGGTCGTTGTGATCCCCACGATCGACCGCAGGCATCGCCTCCCCGTGGGTGCCGACAGGTTGGGCCACCCCCGGAATGACCCCGGCCCCGGTCGTTACACCTGGACCCCGGCGCCACGAGCCCCCCGCTCGCAGGCCGCCGACCCCTCAGACTTTTCCCGGTTTGTTTGTGCAGCGCCGGACGAGGTGCTCACACCCGTGCGTCCCCCGACGTATGGGTGTTCCTACCCCCGAAGGAGCTACCCCCATGAACACGATCTTCCGTAAGAGCATGCTGTCCGTTGCTGGTCTCGCGTTCGCCGGTGGTGTCTTCGCCGGCCCGATCGCCGCCCACGCCAACCCGGCCGTGGACGCCAAGCCCGCCGCGGTGGCGGTGCAGGCGCCGAAGCCGCAGGGCGACCAGTCGCACATCACCCTCAACGACGAGCAGACGGCCAACGTCAAGGCGATCATCGCCGCGACGAAGAAGGCCGGCCTGCCCGAGCGCGCCGCGGTGATCTCGATCGCGACGAGCCTGCAGGAGTCCAAGCTGGAAAACCTGGGCCACCTCGGCGACAAGAACGACCATGACTCGCTGGGCCTGTTCCAGCAGCGCCCGTCCAGTGGTTGGGGTACCCCGGAGCAGATCACCGACCCCGAGTACTCCACGACCGCGTTCCTCAAGGGCCTCAAGCAGGTCGACGGGTGGCAGGACATGCCACTGACCGTGGCCGCGCAGACCGTGCAGGTCTCGGCGTACCCGGACGCCTACGCCCAGTGGGAGCAGCAGGCCACCGACCTCGTCGCCCAGCACTGGAACAGCTGACCCGCACCACCGCGCCACCGCACGGTAGGACCGTGAGAACACCGACCGCTGGCCGGCACCCGCAACCCGGGGTGCCGGCCAGCGGCGTACCCCGGTCAGTTCTTGTGGTTGTGGTTGCGCCAGATGTCGATCAGCGCGGCGATCAGCGCGAGCACGATGATGCCGGTAGCCAGCATGAGGGACTGTTCGAAGGCGGTGGTCCAGTCGCCGCGGCTGTCGGCCAACGACGAGAAGAACAGTGAGCCGACGGCGGCGATGCCGGCCGCCGCGCCGATCCGCTGACCGGTCTGGAGCATGCCCGCGCCGCTGCCCGCCTGATCTACCGGCACTTCGGAGAGGGTGATCGTCTGGTTGGGGGCGATCACGAGTCCGCTGCCGATGCCGGCGACGAGCAGCGGGCCGGCGGTGACCCACGGTGCCGGGGCGTGCGGTGCGAGGTGCAGCGCGATGACCGTCGCGGCCAGCCCGACCACCACGGTGAGCAGGCCGATGGCGACCAGTGGTCGGCCGAAGCGGTTGACGATGCGGCCACCGAGTACGGCGGCGGCGGCCGAACCCAGGGCGAAGGGGGTGATGGCCAGGCCGGCGACGAGGGCGCTGTAGCCGAGACCCATCTGCAGGAACAGGGTGAAGATGAAGAAGATCGCGGTGAACCCGCCGAAGTAGACGAGCGCCAGGATCGAGCCCAGGGTGTACGACTGGAGGTTGAACAGTCGAAGGTCGAACAGGGGTTGGTTGCGGCGCGCGTACCGTCGTTCCCAGAGCCCGAAGGCGACCAGCACCGCCAGGCCGGCCGGGATGAGCGCCCACTTCCAGGGGGTGCGCCACTGCTGTTCCTGCACCAGTGGCAGCAGGACCAGCACCACGCCGATGCCGAGCAGCAGGACGCCGACGGGGTCGAGTCGACGCCAGCCGGGTTGACCGGTGGGCCGACCGGGCAGCAACCGCCAGCCGAGGATCACCGCGAGAACACCGACGGGCACGTTGACGAAGAAGACCCAGCGCCAGCCGTGCTCCTCGCCGCCGACGGCGATGAGCAACCCGCCGAGTAGCGGCCCGACGGCGGTGGAGATGCCGATGGTGGCGCCGAGCAGCCCGAACGGGCGGGCGCGTTCGGGCCCCCGGAACAGCTGCTGGATCAGCCCGATGACCTGCGGGTTGACGACGCCGGCCGCGGCGCCCTGCAGCAGTCGGGTGATGACCAGCCAGGTGGGGGAGGTGGCGAGGCCGGCGAGCGCGCTGGTGATGGTGAACAGCGCGATGCCGAAGACGAACGCGTTGCGCCGCCCGCGGGCGTCGCCGAAGCGGCCGGCGGGCACCAGCGCCAGGCCGAAGGTGAGCGCGTACCCGGAGAGAACCCACTGCAGGTCGCTCGGTGAGGCGTGCAACGCCCGGTCGATGGACGGCACCGCGACGTTGACGATGCTCACGTCGAGCAGGGTCATGAACGCGGCGACGAGTCCGACGCCGACGGCCTGCCAGCGTCGTCGGTTCTCGGCCGGGGTGACCGGCTGCGGCGGCTGCGCCGCGTTCATCGTGCCCCCCGTCGGCCCTTGGTCACGCATGGTTGACCGCTACCCGGGTCGGCGGGGGGCGAACCGTGCCGGCTGGTTCCGTGGGTCACGCCATCTGGCGGGCGCAGAACCGGGGGCCGAAGTCGAGGCCGGCCATCGGTGAGTCCTCGCGGTGCAGCAGGCCCTTCTCGGTGAGCAGGTGCAGGGGGCTGCTCACCTGTTCCTCGGTGAGTCCGGATTCCTCGGCGATCAGGTCCGGGTAGGGCACCTGCCCGCGTGCCTCAAGGGTGGTGACCGCCTGGTACACCCGTTGCTCGGCCTCCGACAGTGGCACCTGCTGCATGGTTCCTCCTTCGCTCGGCCGCCACTGCGGTGGCGGTTGCCGTGCGCCGGTTACCCCCTCGGTGACCGAAGATGCGCACCCGATCGGGCGGTCGCGACGGCGGGCGGGTCGGCCGGTCGCGCGTCGGTGGTGCCCTAGGCTGCTTCCGTGATCGTTTGGGACCTCGTCGTTGTCGGCGCTGGCCCCGCCGGGCTGTCCGCGGCGCACGCCGCCGCCCGTGCGGGCGTTTCCACACTTGTTGTCGAGCGGGCCGCGCACCCGCGGTACAAGACCTGCGGTGGTGGTCTGATCGGCACCTCGCTGGCGGCCGTCGAGGGTCGGATCGAGGTGCCCGCGCACGACCGGGTGGACCGGGTGACGTTCACCCGCGACGGCGGACGGGAGTTCACTCGCCGCAACGACAGTCCGGTGGTGACGATGGTGCGCCGCGAGGAGTTCGACGACCGGCTGCGGGCCGCGGCGGTCGCCGCCGGGGCCGAGATGCGGGAGCGGGTCGCGGTCCGCGCTATCGAGCAGGACCCTGATGGGGTACGCCTGCGGCTGGCCGACGGTACGACGATCGCGGCTCGTGCCGTGATCGGGGCGGACGGCTCGTCGGGGGTGACCGGCCGGCATGTCGGGGTTCGGTACCAGCAGGTGGATCTGGGTCTGGAGGTGGAGCTTCCAGTGCCGCCCGTCGAGCAGGAGCGGTGGCGGGGTCGGCTGCTGCTGGACTGGGGTGCCATGCCGGGCTCGTACGCCTGGGTCTTTCCCAAGGGTGACCGGCTGACCGTCGGTGTGATCGCCGGTCGCGGCGCGGGGGAGGGGACCCGTGACTACCTGCGGCGGTTCGTCGACCGGTTGGGTCTGACCGGGTTGCCGGCGGAGCACGACTCCGGTCACCTGACCCGGTGCCGTGCGGAGGATTCACCGTTGCGCAACGGCCGGGTGCTGGTCGTGGGGGACGCGGCGGGGCTGTTGGAGCCGTGGAGCCGGGAGGGCATCAGCTTCGCGTTGCGGTCCGGTGCGTTGGCCGGGGCGGCGGTCGCGGGCGGTGATCTGGCGGGGTACGAGCGGGCGGTGGCCGAGCGTCTGCTGCCGGAGATGCGGGCGGGGTTCCGGCTGCTCGACGTGTTCACCCGCCGCCCGGATGTGTTCCACGCCCTGTTGGCGACCCCGCCGGGCTGGCGGATGTTCGTGCAGTTCTGCCAGGGTCGGGCGAGCTTCGACGAGATGCTGCGCCGCCGCCCCATCCGGGCAGCCCTCGCGGTGCTGGATCGGTTACCCGCCCCCCGCCGGGCACCCGCTATTCACCCAGGATCCTAGGATGCCCTATGCGACGTGCGCCCCGCCACTGGTGTCCAACGGGCTGGGCGTCGGACAATCGCAGGGGAGTCAGGAGGTGCCGATGACCGAGCAGCCGTTCACCGACGACGAGTACGCGTTCCTGCGCCACGTACGGTTCGGGCAGTTGCCGCTCGCCGCCCGCCCCGATCAGCGGGTCGAGCTGACCGAAACCGAGTCACGAAGCGATCGGCCCGACGTGTGGGACGACCCGGTCCACTGGGACCTGCGCCACGCCGGCTGACAACGCACAACGGGCCGCGGGTGTCGCCACCCACGGCCCGTCGATGCTGCGCTGAGGTCAGAAGACCGGCACGCCCTCGCGTACCAGCCGCCAGTTGGGCTGGAAGAAGTCGGCCGGGTCGATCGTCCCCTTGGCCTGCGCCCAGTCGATGAGCAGCTGGCGGATCTCCTGCTGCGCGTTGTAGACCTGGGTCTTCACGATGCCGGGGAAGTTGCCGCCGCCGCTGCGCCGGTAGTTGTTCACCGCCACCACGAACTGGGCGTTGTCGGCCACCGGCGTGTCGGTGCCGGCCAGCACCAGGCGGGTGATGCGCTGCCCGACCGGCTTGGAGATGTCGATGTCGTAGTCGACGCCGGAGAAGACGTCGTAGTTGTAGTCCGGCACGGCCGGGTCACTGATCTGCTCCGGGTCGACCGGCGCGCCCGGCGCCAGGGTGCGGAAGTACTTCGCCGAGTACTCCAGGTACGCGCGCACCTCGGCCCCGCTGAGCACCACCGCCTCGAGGGTGTTGTCGTACACGTACAGGCCGGCCACGTCGCGAATCTTGACGTCGCCGGCGGGGAAGACGGCCGTGCGGCTGAACGGCGCCGCGATCGACAGCACCGGCAGGTCCGCGTACGCGGTGCCGGCCAGCGCCGCGCCGACCACCTCGGTCTGCACGTGGTTGATGAAGTCCAGGATGGGCGTGTCCTTGTACCGCGACTCGGCCGCCGACAGCTCCACCGTCGACTGCGCGACCACCTGGTTGACGTACGCGATGGTCTTCTGGTGTTGGGCCCGCACGGCCGCGAGCACCTTCGGGTCCTCGACCACCGTGTTGGTGTTCAGCATGGTGGCGGCCTTCTTGGTGATCGTCCACCGACCACGCTCGCGGGCCAGGGTGAAGTCCATGCGGGTGAGCCGCTGGCCCCACTTCGACGGCTCGGAGAGCAGCACCTGCGCGCCGGTCCGCTCGTTGGTGACGAACCGCTCGACCACCTCGTTGTGCGCGTGGCCGAAGAGGATCGCGTCGATTCCCGGCACCTGCTGGGCGATCAGCGCCACCGGGTTCTCGTTCGGCAGCTCCGGGCCGTAGCTGGAGGTGCCGCTGTCACCGCCGTGCGCGGAGATCAGCACCAGGTCCGCGCCGCGGGCCCGCATGATCGGCACCCACTTCGCGGCGGTCGCGATCATGTCGTCGAAGCGCAGCTTGCCCTCGACGTTGCCCTTGTCCCAGATGGCCACGCCGGGGTTGGTCAGCCCCAGGATGCCGACGCGCAGGGTCGGCGCGGCGAAACCGAGGGAGACCTTCTTGATGACGTACGGCAGGAAGGCCGGCTTGCCGGTCTTCGCGTTGACGGCGTTCGCGGCGAGCGCGGGGAAGCCGAGCTGGCGGATCCACAGGTCCAGCAGCGGCAGACCGTAGTTGAACTCGTGGTTGCCCAGGGTCACCGCGTCGTAGTCGATGACGTTCATCGCCCGGGCCATCGGGTGCTTCTCCCCGGTGGCGGTGATCGGCTCCTGCTTGGCGTAGTACGTCGCGAGGGGCGTGCCCTGAATCGTGTCGCCGGCGTCGAGCACGAGCGTCGCCTTGCCGCGCCGCTCCCGACGGATCTGGTTGATCAGGGTCGCCAGCTTCGCAACACCGATGTCGTTCTGCTTGCTGTCGTCGTACTCGGCATCGCGGTAGTAATCCCAGTTGTAGACGTTGCCGTGCGTGTCCGACGTGCCCAGGAGGGTGAGGTCCCAGGTGCGCGGCCGGGCCGGGCCGGCCGCCTGCGCGGGCGCGGCGGCGATCAGCGGGGTGGTCGCCGCCGCCGCTGCGGCGACGAGCACCTGGCGGCGCGACGGGCCGGATCCAGAGGTCATGACGTGCCTTTCCATGGGGGTGGACGCGCCTCGTGAGCGCCTTGCGCACCATAACCAGCAGCTGACACTCCCGCCACGCCAGCCCCGGCAGCTGCAACGGTTTCCGCAGGCCGACCCGGGGTAGGGCGCTCGGGGACGAGATTTCGCGGGAGAGCCCCCGCCTCCCACGCGACGCGAGGAGACATCGGTGAGCGAGGACCAGCACACCCAACAGGACCCGACCAGCCAGTACGGCCAGCAGTCCGGCCAACCCGCACAGCAGCAGTCGGCGCCGGGCGCGACCGCGGAGATGACCCCGAAGCCGGACCACGGGGAGGAGTCGTACCGGGGCAGCGGCAAACTCGACGGCAAGCGGGCACTGATCACCGGCGGTGACTCCGGGATCGGCCGGGCGGTCGCGATCTCCTTCGCCCGGGAGGGCGCGGACGTCCTCATCTCCTACCTTGGCGAGGAGGAGGACGCCGACGCCCGGGAGACCGTCCGGCTGATCGAGGCCGCCGGGCGCCGAGGCATCGCGGTACGTGGCGACATCACCGACGAGGCGCACTGCCAGGAACTGGTCGACCGGGCGGTGCGGGACCTGGGTGGCCTCGACATCCTGGTCAACAACGCGGCGTACCAGATGTCGCAGGACAAGGGCATCCTCGGGATCAGCACCGAGCAGTTCGACCGGGTGTTCAAGACCAACCTGTACGCGATGTTCTGGCTCTGCAAGGCCGCCATCCCGCACCTGGCCGAAGGGGCGGCGATCATCAACACGTCGTCGATCCAGGCGTTCGACCCGTCGCCGCAGTTGCTGGACTACGCCACCACGAAGGCGGGGATCGCCAACTTCACCAAGGCCCTCGCCGCCGACCTGGCCGAGCAGGGCATCCGGGTCAACGCTGTCGCTCCCGGTCCGGTGTGGACGCCGCTGATCCCGGCCACCATGCCGAAGGAGAAGGTGGAACAGTTCGGCACCGACACCCCCGAGGGACGCCCCGGGCAGCCGGCCGAGCTGGCACCCGCGTACGTCTTCTTCGCCTCGCAGGAGTCGAGCTACGTCACCGGCGAGATCCTGGGCGTCACCGGCGGTCGACCGACCAAGTGATGACCCACCCGGGTGGGCGTCATGCGGGCGCCCACCCGGCGCTGTGGTGTGCCGGGGCACCGGCCGTGCTGGCTCAGTGCCCCGCACGCTCCCGCGAATCGGCTCATCGGGCGTGGTCGGGTGGTGCGCACCGGTGGTGCGGTGCGGTCGGGCGTGGGGTTAACGCGGCCAGCTGGCGAAGCGTTGTCGGATCTCGGCGACCTCGGCGGCGCCCAGGCCGTACCGGCCGAAGCGCTGGTCGGAGAGCCGGTCCAGGTAGCGGCCGGCGGCGCGGACGTCGTCCGGGTCCAGCGCGGGATCGACCTGACGGGCCAGCACCAACAGCTCGGTCACGTCATAGTGGTCGAGAGCCGCGGCAACATCGATGAAGTCGCGAACCTCCCGCCGGTTCACCAACGCCGCGATCTTGTTCGCCACCAGGTCACGGACGTCCATCACCGGGCCGAGGTCCATCACCACCGGGCTCTGCTGGCGGTCCAACCGGGCCAGGCTGAGCCGGATCTGCCGTCCGTCGCGGCTCACCACGAAGTCCTTCATGTCCTGCTCGTACCCGTCGAACAGCTCGGCCAGCTCACTGTCCGGGTCGGCGTCAGTGACGAGGAACCCGGCCCGCTCCAGAGCCACGCGCACCCCGGCGGACGCCGCCGCCGCGGCACCCTCCACGTCCGCGAAGAGGTCGACGTCCTCCGTCGGTCGGGCGACCAGACCGTGCGCCGCCCACGCCACCCCACCACCCAGCACGAACCGGTACGGCCCGGCGGCGGACAGCGCCACCCGGGCCACCTCCCGGTAGAACTCGTGCAGATGCGGTTCGGTCACGCCGTACGCAGGCCGCGGTGCCGGCTCTCCCACGCCTGGCGTACGCCCCGAGGCAGGTTGAGCAGTCGCCACACCCGGCGCAACGTCCGCCCGTTGATCAGGGAGCGCAGATCCTCGGCCCGGGTGGTCTCGCGAAGCACGTTCTCGTACATCCAGAGCAACTGGTCGGGGTCGCCGAGGTCGAAGGTGCGCTCGGCGTTCCACATCAGCCGCACCGGCAGCTCCACCACACCCCGAGTGGGACCGGCCAGCTCGGCGAGCGTCCGCGCCACCACAGCGGGACGACCCGGGCGGGCCAGAAACGCCACGCCGGTCGCGGTGGGGGAGACGGCCTGCATGGTGTCAGGGTAACGCCCACCCGGGCCGGTGTCGCTCAGGCTGATCCCATCGCGCTATCGCAGACGAACCCACCCGACCTTGTTAGCCGCGATGTTTGTCCGGTTATGCGCCAGTCGAGGTCGTCAGGCGATGCATGATCGACTCGGGTTTCATGAAGTCGGGGTGTCCCGGCGTCCCGGATGCCCCGGTTTCCGTGAACCCGAGTGGATCACGGGCGTGCGGGCCGGTTCGGCGCCGCGGGGGCCGTTGTCGTGTGGGCGGTGTGTCGGGTTGTGAGGTGTTTGTGGTGGTGGTCGGGGGCACCCGCGGGCGGGAATCGTGGCCGGGCCGGGGTCGTTACACACCCTGACGATCGCAGCAGCACCTCCCGCCGCCCGGTCTTCACGGGTGCGGGATCTGAGGTCCGGCAGGGTGGAATGCCCGCCGCCACCCGGTCGTTATGGTCCCCACGATCGACCGCAGGCACCGCCGTGATGGGGGTGCCGACAGGTTGGGCCACCGGGGAATGACCCCGGCCCCCCGGTCGTTACACCTGGACCCCGGCGCCACGAGCCCCCCGCCCGTGAAGTCGCCGACCGACGCCCCTAAAGGCGTCACCCCCCAAACTTTCCCCTTGTTATGTGCAGCGCCGGACGAGGTGCTCACACCCGTGCGTCCCCCCGACGTGTGGGTGTTCCTACCCCCGAAGGAGCTACCCCCATGAACACGATCTTCCGTAAGAGCATGCTGTCCGTTGCTGGTCTCGCGTTCGCCGGTGGTGTCTTCGCCGGCCCGATCGCCGCCCACGCCAACCCGGTAGTGGACGCCAAGCCCGCCGCCACTGCGGTGGCCGTGCAGTCGGCGCCGAAGCCGCAGGGCGACCAGTCGCACATCACCCTCAACGACGAGCAGACGGGCAACGTCAAGGCGATCATCGCCGCCACGAAGAAGGCCGGCCTGCCCGAGCGCGCCGCGGTCATCTCGATCGCGACGAGCCTGCAGGAGTCCAAGCTGGAGAACCTGGGCCACCTCGGCGACAGGAACGATCACGACTCGCTGGGCCTGTTCCAGCAGCGCCCGAGCTCGGGTTGGGGTACCCCGGAGCAGATCACCGACCCCGAGTACTCCACGACCGCGTTCCTCAAGGGCCTGAAGCAAGTTGACGGGTGGCAGGACATGCCCCTGACCGACGCCGCGCAGACCGTGCAGGTCTCGGCGTACCCGGACGCCTACGCCCAGTGGGAGCAGCAGGCCACCGACCTCGTCGCCCAGCACTGGAACAGCTGACCCGCACCACCGCACGACCGAACAGCAACACCACCGCACCACCGCACCACCGCACGACTCTGACCGCTGGCCGGCACCCGCAACCCGGGGTGCCGGCCAGCGGCGTATGTGTCACGTGGTGGTGCGCGCCGGCGTCGTCGCGTCATTCGTTGGCGAGATCTTGGACAGTTTCCGTTCTCACGTAACGGAAACTGTCCAAGATCTCGCGATTCCGGGTCCTGGTTGAGCGTCGCGGTGGGGCGTCGCGGTGAGGTGGCTCCGTCGTGGGGTGGGTCGGGCACCGCGCTGGCCGACCCGTCGCGGGCGGGGCAGTGTCGTGCCGCGACGTGCGGCGACGCCACGGCGGCCCGTGCGGGAACGACGGTGGTTCGTGCGGCAACCGACCGCGGTCCGTGCGGCAACCGACGGCGGACCGCGCGCCAACCCGGGACGACCCGCGCGGGAACGACGACCACCCGCGCGGCAACCATGACCGCCCGCGAGGCAACCCGCGGCGGTCCGCGCGCCAACCGACGGCAGTCCGCGCGGCAACCGACGGTGGTTCGTGCAGGCAACCGACGGTGGTCTGCGCGCCAACCCACGGCGGTCCGGGCGCCAACCCCACGGCGCCCGCGCGGAAACGACGGCGGCCCACCCGGGAAGCCGGCGCGTCCGTGCGCCAACCCCGGCGGCGCGGAGACCGATGGCGGCCTGCGCGGGGAACAAGGTGGGGGTGCGGCTGGTTGAGGACAGTGTCGGTGTGACTCAGTGTCCCCGGGCCTCACCTAATATCGCCTTCGCGGAATACCGTTCGGCTGGAGCCGCGTCGTGCCACTCGCCGAGAGGCGACCTGCACACCGACACCCAGCGCCGCCCCCGGCCCAACGGCCGGGGGCGGCGCTGTCGGTATCCCCGGTTCGCGAACCTGTCTCGGTTGACCTATGTTCAGAGGGTCGCTCGCGTGGGAGGGGGTGTCGGGGTTGGGCCTGCGGACCTTTATCGAGGGTTGGCCGGTGTACCGGCAGCTCACCGGCACGGACCCGCTGGGTCGGGGCGCGGCGGCGAAGTCGGACGGGTCCCGCGCGCTCATCGCCCGCACCGACACCGCCGATTCGGTCGCCCGTTCCGTCTGCCCGTACTGCGCCGTCGGGTGTGGTCAGCGGGTGTTCGTCAAGGACGGGCAGGTCAGTCAGATCGAGGGTGATCCGGACAGTCCGATCTCGCGGGGTCGGCTCTGCCCGAAGGGTTCGGCCAGTAAGAGCCTGGTGACCAGCCCGCTGCGGCAGACCACGGTGCGCTACCGCCGCCCGTACTCGACGCAGTGGGAGGATCTGGACCTCGACACGGCGCTCGACATGATCGCCGATCGGATCCTCGCCGCCCGGGAGCAGACCTGGGAGGACGTCGACACGCAGGGCCGGCCGCTCAACCGGACACTGGGCATCTCCAGCCTGGGCGGGGCGACGCTGGACAACGAGGAGAACTACCTGATCAAGAAGTTGTTCACCGCGATGGGGGCGCTTCAGATCGAGAATCAGGCCCGTATTTGACACTCCGCCACCGTCCCCGGTCTGGGGGCCAGCTTCGGTCGTGGCGGTGCGACGGATTTTCAGCAGGACATCGCCAACGCTGACGTGATCGTCATTCAGGGTTCGAACATGGCTGAGGCGCACCCGGTGGGTTTCCAGTGGGTGATGGAGGCCAAGCGCCGAGGGGCGAAGGTCTTCCACGTCGACCCACGGTTCACCCGGACGAGCGCGGTAGCGGACGCGTACCTGCCGATCCGGGCGGGCACGGACATCGCGTTGCTCGGTGGGGTGGTGCGTTACATCCTGGACAACGAGTTGGACTTCCGGGAGTACGTGCTGGCGTACACCAACGCGGCGACGATCGTCAGCGAGGAGTTCAGCGATACCGAGGACGGCGACGGTTTCTTCTCCGGTTTCGACCCGGAGACCGGCACGTACGTGCAGGACAGTTGGCAGTACGAGGGCCACGAGGACTCGTCGGGCAGTGGGCACACCGCCCAGGAGCGGGACAGCGCCGCGGGGTTGACGCACGAGTCGCACGGCGCGCAGGTGGGTGGGCAGACGCGGCGCGACGAGACGTTGCAGCATCCGCGCTGCGTTTACCAGATCCTGAAGCGACACTTCTCCCGCTACACGCCGGAGATGGTGGAGCGGGTCTGCGGTATTTCCCAGGCGCAGTTCCTGGAGTTGGCGCGGGCGTGGACGCAGAACTCCGGGCGGGACCGCACCGGCATGCTCGTCTACTCGGTGGGGTGGACGCAGCACAGCGTGGGCGTGCAGTACATCCGCACCGGCGCGATCATCCAGCTCCTGCTGGGCAACATGGGTCGCCCGGGCGGCGGGGTGATGGCGCTTCGTGGGCACGCGAGCATCCAGGGCTCCACCGACATCCCGACACTGTTCAACCTGCTGCCCGGTTACCTGCCGATGCCGCACCACGCCGAGCACCCGAGCTTCGACGAGTGGGTGGACAGCATCCGCCACCCGGGGCAGAAGGGGTTCTGGGGTAACGCGCGGTCGTTCGCCGCGAGCCTGCTCAAGGCGTACTGGGGGGACGCGGCGACGCCGGAGAACGACTTCTGTTACGGCTACATGCCGCGGATGACCGGTGATCACGGCACCTACCAGCAGGTGCTGAACATGATCGACGGGAAGATCAAGGGGTACTTCCTGCTCGGGCAGAACCCGGCCGTCGGGTCGGCGCACGGTCGGGCGCAGCGCCTCGGCATGGCCAACCTCGACTGGCTGGTGGTCCGGGACCTGTTCATGATCGAGAGCGCGACGTTCTGGCAGAACGGCCCCGAGGTCGCCACCGGGGAGATCGTGCCGCAGGAGTGCCGTACCGAGGTGTTCTTCCTGCCCGCGGCGTCGCATGTGGAGAAGGAGGGCACGTTCACGCAGACGCAGCGGTTGTTGCAGTGGCGGGAGAAGGCCGTCGAGCCGCCGGGCGACGCCCGCTCCGAGCTGTGGTTCTTCTATCACCTGGGCCGCAAACTGCGCGAGAAGTTGGCCGGGTCGCCGTTGTCGCGCGACCGGGCGCTGCTCGACCTGACCTGGGACTATCCCACGCACGGTCCGCACGCGGAGCCGAGCGCCGAGGCGGTGCTGCGCGAGATCAACGGGTACGACGTGGCGACCGGCGCGCCGTTGTCCAGCTTCGCGGAGGCCCGCGCCGACGGTTCCACAGCCGTCGGCTGCTGGATCTACACCGGGGTGTACGCCGACGGCGTCAACCAGGCCGCCCGCCGCAAGTCCCGGCACGAGCAGGACTGGGTCGCCGCCGAGTGGGGTTGGGCCTGGCCGGCGAACCGGCGCATCCTCTACAACCGGGCCTCCGCCGACCCGGACGGCAACCCATGGAGTGAGCGCAAACGCTACGTGTGGTGGGACGCGGACAAGGGCGAGTGGACCGGTTACGACGTGCCGGACTTCGAGAAGACCAAACCACCGTCGTACCGGCCGCCTCCCGGTGCGTCGGGGACGGAGGGCATCGCCGGCGACGATCCGTTCGTCATGCAGGGCGACGGCAAGGGCTGGCTGTACGCGCCCAGCGGCGTCCTGGACGGCCCGCTGCCGACGCACTACGAGCCGGTGGAGTCGCCGGTGCGTAACCCGCTCTACGGCCAGCAGGCCAATCCGACCCGCAAGATGTACGCGCATCCGGTGAACTCGGTGAACCCGAGTCCGCCGCAGGAGCACAGTCAGGTGTTCCCGTACGTGTTCACTGTCAGCCGGCTCACCGAGCACCACACCGCCGGTGCGATGAGCCGGACCGTGTCACCGTTGGCCGAGTTGCAACCGGAGATGTTCGTCGAGGTGTCCCCGGAACTGGCCGGCGAGGTCGGGTTGGCGCATCTGGGCTGGGCGCACCTGGTCAGTGGTCGCGCGGTGATCGAGGCGAAGGTGCTGGTGACCGACCGGCTGACTCCGCTGCGGGTGGACGGTCGGGTCATCCACCAGGTGTGGTTGCCGTACCACTTCGGTTTTGAGGGTTTGGTGACCGGCGACTCGGCCAACGACCTGTTCGGGATCAGCCTGGATCCGAACGTGCTGATTCAGGAGAGCAAGGTGGGCACCTGCGACGTGCGGCCGGGCCGGCGTCCCACCGGGCCGGCGTTGCTCGACCTGGTGGCCGACTACCAGCGGCGTGCCGGGATCAACCCGGGCCAGCACGCCCCGGCCGTGACCACTGACGATGAGGGGAAGGAGCACGGTGCTTCCTGACCCGAACAGCCTGTACGGGCCGCTGGACCCCGCACCGGACGCGGGCTACGAGGACGCGCCGCCGCGGATGGGGTTTTTCACCGATACCAGCGTCTGTATCGGTTGCAAGGCGTGTGAGGTGGCCTGCAAGGAGTGGAACGGTGTGCCGGAGAGTGGCCTGGATCTGCTGGGTATGTCGTACGACAACACCGGCGCTCTGACCGCGAACTCGTGGCGCCACGTCGCGTTCATCGAGCAACCCCGGCCGGCCGGGCATCGCGCGCCGCCGTTCGTGGGAACGCCGACCGAGGGTTCGGCCAGCGCGGCGTCGGCGGTCGTGGCGGCCCGCACCGGTGGGCGCACCGGCACTGACCCGGGCGTGCCGACCGGTGCGCCGTCGGCGGCCGCCGGGATGGCCGCGGGCGGGCCGGTGGACGTGCTGGGTGCCCCGATGGGCGCCGGCCCGGCCGATCCGATCGCCGGGAGCGGGGGTGGCGCCGGTCCGCAGTTCCTCGGGATGCCGGGTGCGCAGCCGCCGGGGCGGGGTTCGGGTGCGGAGGGTCGGACGGATTTCCGGTGGTTGATGATGTCGGATGTCTGTAAGCACTGCACGCATGCGGCGTGTCTGGATGTGTGTCCGACGGGTTCGTTGTTCCGGACGGAGTTCGGGACGGTGGTGGTGCAGGAGGACATCTGCAACGGCTGCGGTTACTGCATCTCCGCCTGCCCGTACGGGGTGATTGACCAGCGTAAGGACGACGGTCGGGCGTGGAAGTGCACGTTGTGCTACGACCGGTTGGGTGCGGGCATGACGCCGGCGTGTGCGCAGGCGTGTCCGACCGAGTCGATCCAGTACGGGGAACTGGATGAGTTGCGCGAACGCGCCGCCGCCCGGGTCGAGACGCTGCACGAGCGGGGGGTGCCCGAGGCGCGACTGTACGGGCACGACCCGAACGACGGTGTGGGTGGGGACGGGGCGTTCTTCCTGCTGCTGGACGAGCCCGAGGTGTACGGGCTGCCACCGGACCCGGTGGTGACCACCCGCGACCTACCGAAGATGTGGAAACGCGCCGGCCTCGCCGCGCTCGCCATGGCGGCGGCGACCGTCGCCGCGTTCGTCGGAGGTTCTTCATGACGCCACCGGGCCCGGTCGGCGACCGGTTCCGCCGCTTCCGGGAGCGGCTCGCCGACGAGCACAGCAACCAACCCTCGGTGAGCGCCCCCGGGGGCGACCTGACGGTCCGGCGAGACGCCAACCGTCGGCGCGGCGGGCGGCGCGGTGGCGGCGAGGAACTGCGGGTGCCGGAGGCCGAGTTCACCTCCTACTACGGTCGGCCCGTCCTGAAGCCGCCGGTCTGGAAGTGGGACATCGCCGCGTACCTGTTCACCGGCGGGTTGGCCGCCGGCTCATCGTTGCTCGCCGCGGGCGGGCAGCTCACCAGGCGGCCCGCGTTGCGGCGCGCCGGCCGGGTCACCGCGTTGGCCGCCGTCAGCGCCAGCGCCGTCTTCCTGGTCAGGGATCTGGGCCGGCCGGCGCGGTTCCACCACATGCTGCGGGTGGCCAAGCCGACCTCGCCGATGTCGATGGGCACCTGGATCCTCACCGCGTACGGGCCGGCGGCGGGCGTCGCCGCGATCGCCGAGGCGGCCGGTGTGCTGCCCCGGCACGGTCTGCTCGGGCTGGCCGGTCGGGTGCTGCCGCCGGTCGGGCACGCCGCCGGGCTGCTCGCCGCCGGCACCGCGCCCGCGCTGGCCACGTACACCGGGGTGTTGCTGGCCGACACGGCGGTGCCGTCGTGGCATGAGGCGTACCCCGAGCTGCCGGTGATCTTCGCGGGCAGCGCGTTGGCCAGCGGCGCCGGCGTGGGTCTGCTCGCCGCGCCGCCGGCCCAGGCCGGGCCGGCCCGCCGGATGGCGGTGGCCGGCGCGGCCCTGGAGCTGTACGGCGCGCACCGGGTGGAGACCCGTCTGGGCCTGCTCAGCGAGCCCTACCGGTTGGGCCGGCCGGGTCGGTTGCTACGCGCGGGGCGGCTGCTGACCGCCGGTGGGGTGGCCGGCGCGCTGCTGGGCCGGCGCAGCCGGGTGGTCGGTGCGCTCTCCGGGACCGCGCTGCTGGCCGCGTCGGTGCTGACCCGGTTCGGGATCTTCTACGGCGGCGTCGCCTCGGCCCGTGACCCCCGGTACACGGTGGTTCCGCAACGCGAACGGGTCGAAGCGCGGCGAAGCGGCATGGATCTTCCATCTGATCGGGCGGCCCCGCCCGCGGTGTGATCGAATGTCCGGTGGAGGCGTTCAGGCGGCTGGTGCCCCTCCCGGTCTTCAAAACCGGAGTGGTCCGGGACCCGGGCCAGGCGGGTTCGATTCCCGTCCGTCTCCGCCACACCGCTTGCAGGAGATGACGTGATGGGCGACGGCCCGGTGGACCCGCGACGCCGGGTGCCCCGTACGGACACGCTGCTGGCCGACCCGGTGCTGGCCGCCGCCACGGTGACCCTCGGCCGGGAGCAGGTCAAGGCGATCGTCTCCCGCGCGCAGGACCGCGCCCGTCGCGGCGAGCTCCACCCCGACGAGGTACGCGACGCCGCGGTCGTCGCGTTGCCCACTCCCGGCCCCCGGGTGGTGCTCAACGCCACCGGCGTCGTGCTGCACACCAACCTGGGCCGGGCCCCGTTGTCGCCCGCCGCCGTCGCCGCGGTGGTGGCCGCCGCCGGGCACACCGACGTCGAGTTGGACCTGGCCACCGGTCGGAGGGCCCGTCGCGGCCGGGGCGCGCTCGACGCGCTGGCCGCCGCCGTGCCCGACGCCGGCGCCGTGCACGTGGTCAACAACGGCGCCGCCGCGCTGGTGCTGGCCGCCACCGCGTTGGCCGCCGGCCGGGAGATCGTGGTCAGCCGGGGTGAGCTGGTCGAGATCGGCGACGGTTTCCGCCTGCCTGACCTGCTGGAGAGCACCGGTGCGCGGCTGCGCGAGGTGGGCACCACCAACCGCACCACGGTCGCGGACTACGCCGCCGCCCTCGGCCCGCAGACCGGCTTCGTGCTCAAGGTGCACCCGTCGAACTTCCGGGTCACCGGCTTCACCTCCGCCGTCGGGGTGCGGCAACTGGCCACACTCGGGGTGCCGGTGGTGGCCGACATCGGCTCCGGGCTGCTCGGCGCGGACCCGCTGCTGCCCGACGAACCGGACGCGGCCAGCACCCTGCGCGCGGGCGCCGCACTGGTCACCGCCAGCGGCGACAAGCTGCTCGGTGGGCCGCAGGCGGGGCTGCTGCTGGGTGACGCCGAGCTGATCGACCGGCTGCGTCGCCACCCGCTGGCCCGGGCGCTGCGGGTGGACAAGCTCACCCTGGCCGCGCTGGCCGCCACCCTGCACCAACCGGGCACCCCGACCCGGGCGGCGCTGCACGCCGACCCGGGTGTGCTGCGCGAACGGGTGGAGCGGCTGCGCGACCGCCTCGGCGCGGACGGCCGCAAGGCGGAGGTGGTGCCGGCCGTCGCGGTGGTCGGCGGGGGCGGCGCCCCCGGGGTGGAGCTGGACTCGTGGGCGTTGAGCCTGCCCGAGCGGTACGCGGCGCCGCTGCGCACCGGAGAGCCGCCGGTCCTCGGCCGGGTGGTACGCGGCCGGCTCCTGCTCGACCTGCGCTGTGTGCCCGCCGACGCCGACGAGGCCGTCCGCCAGGCGGTGCTGCGCGTACCCGGGGACGACTGACAGTGTTCGTCGTCGCGACCGCCGGGCACGTCGACCACGGCAAATCGACGCTCGTGCGGGCGTTGACCGGGATGGAACCCGACCGGTGGGCGGAGGAACGCCGCCGGGGGATGACCATCGACCTGGGTTTCGCCTGGACGACACTGCCGTCCGGCGGCACCGTCGCGTTCGTCGACGTACCCGGGCACGAACGGTTCGTGCCGAACATGCTCGCCGGGGTCGGCCCGGTCCCGGCGGCGCTGATCGTGGTGGCCGCCGACGAGGGGTGGATGCCGCAGTCCGCCGAGCACCTGGCCGCCCTCGACGCGCTCGGTGTCGCGTACGGCCTGCTGGCGGTGACCCGCGCGGACCTGGCCGACCCGGGGCCGGCGATGGCCCGCGCGCGCGCCGAGATCGCCGCGACCAGCCTCGGCGCGGTGCCGGCGGTGGCGGTCAGTGGCCTGACCGGCGCGGGCCTGCCGGAATTGCGGGCCGCCCTGGACCGGCTCGCCGCCGACCTGCCCGCGCCGGTGCTGGACGATCCGGTCCGGCTCTGGGTGGACCGCAGCTTCACCGTGCGGGGCAGCGGCACCGTCGTCACCGGCACCCTCGGCACCGGTCGACTGCGAGTGGGCGACGAACTGGAGCTGGCCGGCGCCGACGAACCGGTCCGGGTCCGTGGCCTGCACTCGCTGGGCGAGCCCCGACCGGAGGCGGCGGCGGTCGCCCGGGTCGCGGTCAACCTGCGCGGTACGCCCCGCGACCGGCTCGGTCGGGGCGACGCGCTGCTCACCCCGGGCCGGTTTCACCACACCGACCTGGTCGACGTCCGGCTCGCCGGCGACCCGGCCGCCGACCTGCCGGCCACCCTCACCCTGCATGTCGGGTCGGCGGCGGTGCCGGTACGGGTGCGCCCGCTCGGCCCGGACACCGTCCGGCTGCGGCTGGCCCGACCGTTGCCGTTGCTGGTGGGCGACCGGGCGCTGCTGCGGGACCCGGGTCGCCACCACGTCAGCGGCGGGGTGTGGGTGTTGGACGTGGCACCCCCACCGTTGGCTCGACGCGGCGCGGCGGCCGCCCGTGCCCAGGTCCTCGCCGAGCTGGACGGTCGACCCGACCTGGCGGGGGAGCTGCGCCGCCGCCGGCTGGTCCGGGCCGGCGCGTTGGTCCGGATGGGCGTGCCGGTGCCCACCGTGTCGGGTCGGGACCGGCCGGAGTTCGCCCAGCCGGTGGCCGGTGACTGGTTGGCCGACCCCGCGTACTGGCGGGTGCTCGCCGAGCGGCTGACCGAGGAGCTCGCCCGCCACGCGCGCGAGCACCCGTTGGAGCCCGGGATGCCGGTGGACGCGTTGCGGCAGCGTCTCGCCCTGCCCGACCGGGCGCTGGTCGAGGCGCTGGTCCGGCCGCCGCTGCGGATCCACTCCGGCCGGGTCGGGGCGTCGAGCACCGACGCGCTGCCCGAACCGGTGGCCCGGGCCGTGCAGCGGGTCCGCGCCGAGTACGGCGACCGGCCGTTCCGCGCCCCCGAAGCCGATCGCCTCGTCGACCTCGGTCTGGGTCCCCGGGAGATCGGTGCCGCGGTGCGCGCCGGCGCCCTGCTGCGGTTGGCCGACAACGTGGTGTTGCTGCCCGACGTGCTCGACGACGCGGTGCGGGTGCTGGCCGGGCTGCCGCAGCCGTTCACCCTCTCCGCGGCGCGGCAGGCGTTGGACACCACCCGCCGGGTGGCGGTGCCCCTGCTGGAGTTGCTGGACCGGCGGGGCGCGACCCGCCGGCTGCCCGACGACGCCCGGATCGTCGTCACCTGAGCGGCGCGCCGACCACCGTCAGTCGAGGTCGGACATGTCCAGCACGAAGCGGTAGCGGACGTCGTTTCGCCGCAGGCGGTCGAGTGCCGTGCCCACCTGCGCCGACGGGAGGATCTCGATGTCGGCGGTGACGCCGTTGTCGGCGCAGAACTGGAGCATCTCAGCCGTCGAGCGGCGGCCTCCGCTCCCGGCGGAGCTGAGCCTCTTGCGGCCGATGAGCAGGTCGGTGGTCTCGACGGTCACCGGTCCCAGGTATCCGAGCAGGCTCAGGGTGCCGTCCATCGCCACCAGCCGCAGGTACGGCGCGAGGTCGTGCGGTGCGGAGATGGTGTCGATGACGAGGTCGAAGGTGTCGCGGGCGGCAGCCATCTGCTGGGGATCGGTGGAGTCGACGAGGTCGTGTGCGCCGAGCCGACGGGCGTCGTCCCGCTTGTCCAGGGTGCGGCTGATCACGGTCGTGGTGGCGCCGAGTGCCACGGCCATCTTGACCGCGAGGTGGCCCAGGCCGCCGAGCCCGGCCACGGCGACGCGGGTGCCTGGGCCGACGTTGTGGGAGCGCAGGGGTTCCCACACGGTGACGCCGGCGCACAGCAGCGGGGCGGCTGCGGCCAGGTGGAGGCCGGCGGGGAGTGGGTAGGCGAAGGTGTCCCGCACGACGTATTCGCGGGAGAAGCCACCCAGCGTCGTCGACCCGTCCTGCCGGTCCGTGCCGCCGTAGGTCAGGGTCGGGAAGGAGTGGCAGAAGTTCTCCTGTCCGGCCGCGCACATGGCGCAGGCGCCGCAGGAGTCGACGATGTTGCCCACCGCGACGCTCTGGCCGATCGAGAAGCGGGTCACCTCGGGGCCGGTGTCAATCACCACGCCGGTGAATTCGTGCCCCGGCACCAGTGCGGCGTCGGCGTGCTGGTCGTGGTCGCGCAGGGCGTGCAGGTCGCTGTGGCAGACCCCGCAGTAGTCGACGCGCACCGCGATGTCGTCCGGACGTAGGTCACGGCGCTCGATCGGGGTACGCCGCAGTTCCGTCGGGCCGGTTGCTCGCCATCCGGTGGTCCTTCGCATGATCGACTCTTTTCTAAACAGACTGTTCGGTCTGTTGGAGCTTAGGTCGGGCCGCGAGCCGAAGCAAACCAACTGTTCTGTTTTGCTACTGTGGGGCCATGCCGGAGCAGCCCCTGACCTCGCGAGGTGCCGCGACCTACCAGCGCATCCTGGACGCCGCCACCGAGGAGTTCGCCCAACACGGCATCGCCGGGGCCCGCGTCGACCGCATCGTGACGGCGGCCCGCACCAACAAGGCGCAGCTCTACGCCTACTTCGGGGACAAGGAACGACTCTTCGACGCGATCTTCCTCAGCTCGCTGGAACGCATCACCAACGTCGTGCCCATCGACGCCGACGATCTCGCGGACTGGGCCGTCCGCCTCTACGACGAATACCTGCGCCGCCCCGACCTCATCCGGCTCGCGACCTGGACGCGGCTGGAACGCCGGCCCGCAGGACACCTCGTCGAGACCCACCAGCACTACGACGATCGCAAGCTCACGGCGATCGCCGAGGCCCAGGCCGCCGGCCGGATCCGCGGTGGTGACCCGTTCGACATCATGGCCCTGGTCATCGCGATGTCGATGGCCTGGTCGCCGGTGAGCAACGTCTACGCCGCCAGCGGCCAGGAACCCGACGACGTGCACTCCCGCCGTCGTGCGCTGCTTCGCGACTGCGTCCGGCGAGCCATCGTGCCGACGGACCAGGATCACCCCGACCGCTGAGCGCCGCGACCGATCCGGTGCTGACCCGGTTGCGCCGAGATGCGACGGTGGGCTGATGGTCGAGGTGTCCCCGTCCCGGTCGTGCGGTGGTCGGTGGCGCGTCGTCTCGGTGGCGCTGCGTTGGGCGCTGCCGGTGCTGTGGGTGCTGTGGGCCGCTCTGGCGTGGTGGGTCGAGCCCCGCGAGTCGACCGAAGCCCAGCTCGACCGGGATCTCGCGGCGGGCCGGGTGGTGACCTATCAGCGGGCGAACGGCTGGGACGACGACGACCCCTACTGGGGCAGCCAACCTGATCTGCGGCCCGCCGAGCAGGGTTGGATGATCACGTGGACGGTGCCCAGCGGTCAGACCCGGTACGCCTCGGTCCAACCGCCCGACCCGCAGCCGTACTCGGCGGGGTCGGACCGGCTGGCGCGGACCGGGCTGGATGCGCGGCTCGCCGCCGTCGCCGATCCGTGGCACGCCGGCGGCGACGTTCCGTCCCGGATTGCGACCATGGCGGGTCTGCTCGCCGGTGTGCTGACTCTGCTGTGGCTGGGCCGGCTGATCGTCGGCGCGCCGCCGCTGGCCGGCACGAGGTGGTTCTGGTTCTGGGTGGGGCTCCTGCCGTTCGGGGTGGGTGTGCTGGCGTGGACCTACCGGGAGGTGTGGAGGCCACCGCCGGCGCCGGTGCCCGGCCGGGGCTCGGGGTGGCGTGGCTTCGGCTGGTTGATCCTCGCCGGAGTCGGGATCAGCCTGCTGGTGTCCGTCGCCCGGATCGTGTTCGGAACGACGGTGGTGCCGGGCTGAGCCGGCGGTGCCGGCCAACCGACCCCGAGGTCGGCGGTGGTCACCTACGGTGACGCCATGGACCCTTCGGCGGTCTGGCGGGACCGGCAGCACCGGTGGCGGATCGAGGCGTACCGCGCTCCGGACCTGCGCTTTGCCATCTACGCCACCAACGGCCCCACCGAGTCGGTGCCGCTGTGGCTGTTCGGGATGTCGGCGCTGGCCCGGTGGCTGATGACCCACGCCATCTCGCTGGACGACCTGGAGGTCGACTGAGCCGGGCGCCGGTGGCGAACCGGGCCCGCGCCGCGGTCCCTTGCGGTTGAGTGACCTCAGGCGGCGGACGGGGGTACGCGATGGGCGGTCAGCTCGGGCAGTTGGCGTTGGTGGCCGTGCTGGTGCTCGTCAACGCCGCGCTCTCCGGCAGTGAGATGGCGTTGGTGACCCTGCGCGAGGGGCAGTTGCGCCGGCTGGGTCGGCGCAGCCGGGCCGGGGACCGGTTGGTGCGGTTGTCCCGCGACCCCAACCGCTACCTGGCCACGATTCAGCTCGGGATCACCCTGGCCGGGTTCCTCGCGTCGGCGGCGGCCGCGGTGTCGTTGGCCGGTCCGCTGGTCGGCCCGTTGGGTTTCCTCGGCGGGGCGGCGCGTCCCGCCGCGGTGCTGCTGGTGACCGTGGCGCTGACGTTCGTCACGCTGGTGCTGGGCGAGTTGGCGCCGAAGCGGCTGGCCATGCAGCGGGCCGAGCGGTGGGCGTTGCTGAGTGCCGGTCCGCTGGACCTGCTCGCCCGGGTGTCCCGGCCGGCGGTGTGGTTGCTCAGCCGGGCCACCGACGCGGTCGTGCGGCTCGCCGGTGGCGATCCGAGGGCCAATCGGGAGGAGATGACCGAGGAGGAGCTGCGGGAGGTGCTGGCCAGCCAGCGCGGCCTGTCGGCCCAGCAGCGGGAGATCCTGACCGGCGCGTTCGACATCGCCGGCCGGACGCTGCGCGAGATCCTGGTGGCACGGCGGGAGGTCACCACGCTGCCGGCGAGCCTGGCCGCCGACGAGGGGGTCCGACGGCTGGCCGCCGCCGGACGGTCCCGCGCACCCGTCACCGGCCCCGGCGGCCTCGACGAGGTGCTCGGGGTGGTGCACATCCGTGACCTGGTGCGGGCCGGCACCGCGCCGGTGGGCGAGCGGGTCCGCGCGCCACTGCTGCTGCCGGTGACCCTGCCGGTCGCCGACGCGATGCGTCAGCTGCGGCAGGAACATCAGCAACTGGCCCTGGTCGTCGACGAGCACGGGGGCATCGACGGCATGGTCACCATGGAGGACCTGCTGGCCGAGGTGGTCGGCGAGTTGTACGACGAGACCGACCGTGACGTGCGGGGGGTGGTCCGGGAACCGGACGGGTCTCTGCTGGTGCCCGGTGACTTTCCGCTGCACGACCTGCCGGATCTGGGGGTGCGGCTGAGCTTCCCGTTGTCCCGGGACTACACGACCGTCGCCGGTCTGGTGCTGGCCCGGCTGCGGCACCTGCCGGACTCCCCGGGTGAGACGGTGCGGCTGCCCGGGCTGACCCTGCAGGTGGTGGAGGTCGCCGACCGGGCGGTACGCCGGGTGCGGCTCTGCGGGTTCGTCACCGAGCGCTGAGCATCACTCAAAAGAATGACAAAAAGGCCAAATCGACAAAGCGGCGACAGTGGTCCGCTTACGGTGCCAGACGTGAAGGACCGAGGTTTGCGGACGTTCGTCACGGTGCTGGCCGGTCTCGCGGTGATCTACTTCGGCAGCGCCGGGCGCAGTCCGGAGGAGGGCCGGGGCATCTCCGGCGGGGTGGTGGTCCTGGCGTTGCTCGCCGCGTTGCTGGTGTGGCACCTGACCCGCCCGGGGGACAAGACGGTCAAGTGAGCGCCTCACCGGGCGGCGACGCGGGTGACCTCACCGGCGGACTCCTCACCCAGCGCCACCCGCACCAACGCTGAGGCGAGCCGCCCGAAGTCCGGTTCGGCGACGAGACCGGCGAGCCGGTCCGGGGACCCCGGCAGACCCAGCCGCTTCGCCCCGGCCAGGGCCCGACGGTCGGCGTACGGGCGCACGTCCGACCAGACCGACTGTGCCTCGCGCAGGTAGATGTCCGCCCCGGTGGGGCCGATGCCGGGGAACTCGGTGAGTCGCCGACGCAGCCCGGCGGGATCACCCTGGGCTTCCCGGTGCAGCCGTCGCAGGTCACCGTGCCAGCGGTCCAGACACAGCCGGGCGCCGGTGCCGAGCATGGTGGCGGTCCGCTCGTCGTAGCGGCGGTAGTGGCCCCGCCCCAGCGCGTCGACGCGCTCCTGCCAACTGGCCGCCTCCATCGCCTGTGGGGTGCGGTAACCGGCGGCGAACAGCTCCCGGGCGGCGTCCACCGCCACACACGCCCGGATCCGGGTGCTCAGCAGCGTGGTCAGCACCAACAGCTGGTAGAGCGGGCCGGGCCGGTCGGCGAGCCGGATGCCGGCCTCCTCGGCGTACGTGCGGCCACGCCGGTCGAGCAGGACCCGCACCACCGTTCGATCATTGCCCACACCCGTCGGGTACCCACTTGGGGGCGCGCTAGCCGTCGTACCGGTGACCGCGCTCGGAATGCCACAGCGGCGGGCGGGTATGCCGGCGGTGGAGGCGGTCGATGCCGCCTGCCGTACCGGAGGGAGACACCCCGTGACGAACCCGCAGCAGCAGGAGTTGCGCCGCAACGCACTGGGCGCGACCAGCCAGGACAACAAGGGCCCGGCCCCGGGCGGGCATCCGGCCAACCGTGGTACGTCGCGTGGCGACCAGGGTCGACCGGTGCCCAAGGGGCAGGTGTCGCCGTACGGCCCGGCCGGTGAGCCGGTGGCCGAGGACGACAGCGACACCCGCTGACCCGGTCAGCGACCGCGACCTGGCGGCCGCCGCAACCTGTTCCAGGTGGCGGCGGCCGCCAGCCCGTACGCGAGGTGCGGAATGATGTCGGAGATCCAGTCGGAGCGCCGCCAGGTGCGCGGGTCGCTGATCCCGAGCACCGTGATCGACCCGTCGGTCATGGTCATGACGCCGGCGCCGAGCAGCCCGGTGGCCACCGGCAACGGCTGACGCCGACCACCGGCGTAGAACGCGAACCCGACGCCCGCGGCGACCCCCAGGGCGTAACCGATGAGCGGCCCGAGGCCCGAGCGGCGGTTGGCCGCCCGGGCCCCGTTGCCCAGGTCCACGTGCGCGATCCCGGCCAGCCGGTCGACGGTCTCCTGCGGGACGTCGCTCTCGGGCCGTCCCCGCAGTGCCATGTCGAGATAGCTGACCACGTTCAGCGCGGTGCTGCCGACGGCGCCCGCGATGGCGCCGTCGGCCACGTCGACCCTGCTCACTTCGGGTCGCCCGGTTCGCGCTCGCTCTTCGGGCCGTACGCGCGGTCACCGCGTACCACGCCGCGTTGGCCGCGATCCTCCTGCAGGATCCGGTTGGCGACCTGGTTGGCCTTGCCGTCGGGCACTCGGCGTCCGGAGTCGTCGATCGCGTTGCGCAACCGTGCCCGCTGCTTGTCGTACGCGTTACTACCCGGCCGTGGTCCTGGCATCTGTGCCTCCTTCGTCGGTCTGGGCACCTGGTGCTGCCCACCGTCCGCTGGGCGTACCGCGGCCGTCTACCCGCCTGGCGGCGGACGAACCCCGGCGGGCTAGTGGGGGGCGCGGACCACCATGACCGGGCACTGCGCGTGGTGCAGCATCGACTGGCTCACCGACCCCAGCAGCAACCCGGTCACCTCGCCGCGCCCGCGCCCGCCGACCACCGCCAGTTGGGCGGAGCGGGACGCCTCGGCGAGCACGGTGCCGGGTCGACCACGTGTCGCCTGGCACGTCAACCGCAGACCCCGATGGTCCTCGGTGAGGCCGGTCAGCCACCCGGCGAGCATCCGCTCCTGCTCGCGGTGCAGCTTCGCCTCGTCGTACACCAGGGGTTGCATGTCGCCCGGTCCGCTGCTGCCGGGGTACCGGTAGGCGTGCACCGCCACCAGCGGCACGCCGAGCGACACGGCCGTCTCGGCGGCGACGTCCGCCGCCCGCCGGGAGGCGTCCGAACCGTCGACAGCCACCAGCACCGGCTGGTCGGGTCGTTGCGTGCCGCGGGCGACCAGCACCGGGCAGTCGGCGTACGCGGCGACCTGCACCGCGACCGAACCGACCACCAGCGCGGAGAACCCACCGAGCCCGCGGTCGCCGAGCACGATGAGCGCGGCGGTGGGGGACTCGCCCACCAGCACCGCGGCGGCCTCCCCATCGATGATCTCGCCGGAGATCGACAGGCCGGGCACGGTGGCCTCGGCCTCGTTCACCGCGGCCTCGACGAGTTCCTCGGCCCGGTGGCGCAGTCCACCGCCGGGTGGCGCGTCCGGGGCGGGGGAGACCGGCACGTGCAGCAGCGGCCAGATGAAGCCGTGCACGACCCGCAGTGGTCGGTGCTGCCGTGCCGCCTCGGTGGCGGCGAGGCGGACGGCACGCAGCGCCGACTCCGAGCCGTCGACGCCGACCACCACCGCCGCATTGTTCGCCGAGTTCACCGCCCACCTCCGCCCGCGGCCAGTATCGCGGGCCCGGACGCCTTCGCGCCGCGATACCGCTGAGCGCTCCCCGGTCGGTACGCTGACGAGGACCGGCCGGGGAGGGAGCGTCGCCGATGGGTGAACCAGACCAGCCGAGCACCGCTCGCATGATCGACTTCTGGCTCGGCGGGCAGCATCACTTCCCGGTGGACGTGGCCGCCGCTCACGCGTTCGAGCGGGCGTACGGGCCGTGCGCGCCGGTGTTCCGGGAGCTGCGGGCGTTCCTGGGCCGGGCGGTGCGGGCGATGGCCGGCCAGGGCGTGGACGGTTTCCTGGTGTTCGGCGCCGGGGTGCCGACGATGGGTAACGTGCACGAGGTCGCCACCGACGCGACGGTGCTCTACACCGACGTCGATCCGGTCACCATCCGGTTGGGACAGAGCATCCTCGCCGGCAGCGACCGGGCCGGCTACGGCTTCGGCGACGCGACGGACATCGGCACCATCGATCCGGCGCAGCTGCACCGCTTCGTGCCGGGGTGGGGTCGGCGGCCGGTCGGGGTGGTCTTCCTCGGCCTGGCGGCGTTCCTCGACGACGCCACGCTGACCCGCACCCTCGACGAGTTGTACGCTGCCGCGGCGCCGGGCAGCCTGCTGGCGGTGGACTTCGACACCGAGGAGCTCGCGGGCCACCCGGAGGCGCTGGCCATGATGGGCCCGCAGTTTCGGATGCGCCCGCCGGCGGCGTTCGCGCCCCTGCTCGGTCGGTGGGCGCCGACGGCGGACGGGATCGTCCCGGTCGCCCAGTGGCGGGCGGCGGGCCCGCCGGCCCGGGTGCCCGACGCGTTCCACGGTGTGCTCGCGACCCGCGCGACTGACTGACCGCGCCGATCCGCCATCCGAGGGCGTCCGTATGATGCTTGCCCTATAGCAAGCTTCTGGGGAGGACGACGATGGTAGACGCGCCGGACGTGGTGTCGCGCGCGTTGCGCGAGGCCCCGCCCGACCAGTTGGCCGAGGCGGCGGACCGGGCGATCCGGTCGGCGATGGGCGCGCTGCGCACCGACGTCTTCGTCGCCGACTACCGGATCAGCGGCCTCTGGCCGGTGCTGGACCCGGACCTGCCGGCGGCCGGGTTCCTGGAATGCCACACCGTCGCGCAGCGCTGTTTCAGCAGCCAGCAGCCGGTCCGCGACGGCGAGGGCCCGTGCCGGCTCTACCTGCCGTTGACGGTGTGGGGGGAGCGGCTGGGCGTGCTGCTGATCGAGCTGCCGGCCGTGCCGAATCCGGCGGTGACCGGTCAGGCCACGGACATCGCCGACGCCCTGGCGGTGGCGATGCGCGCGGCGGACCGGGAGACCGACCGTTACCGGCGGGCCCGTCGGCGGGAGCGACTGACGATGGCCGCCGAGATGCAGTGGGATCTGCTGCCCGGTCGCGGTGTCGCGCACCACGCGTTCGATCTGGCCGGTCAGCTCGAACCGGCGTACACGGTGGGCGGTGACCACTTCGACTGGTCGCTGGACGGCGACCGTCTCACCGTGACGGTGCTCAACGGTGAGGGCACCGGGCTCGCCGCGTCCCTGTTGACCGCCGTCACGGTCAACGCGATGCGCAACGCGCGGCGCTCCGGTGGCGGCCTGGTGGAACAGGCCGAGCTGGCCTCGGACACGGTCTTCTACCAGCACCGGGGTGCGCGGTACGTGGCCACCCTGCTGCTCGAGGTGGACACTCGCTGCGGCCGGGTGCGGGCGGTCGACGCGGGTTCGCCCCATCTGCTGCGGATGCGCGGGTCCACGGTCGAGCCGATGAAGCTGGATCAGCAGCTGCCGCTGGGCATGTTCGCCGAGACGCGCTACGAGCTTCAGGAGGTGCAACTCGCGCCGGGCGACCGTCTCTTCGTGGTCAGCGACGGGGTGTGGGCCGCCGAACCGCCGGGGCAGGAGCCGTACGGGCAGCGGATGATGGCGCGTTCGTTGCGCGCCACTCGGCTGCAGCCGCCGGCCGAGGCGGTTGGTACGGTGATGCGCGAACTGCACGCCTATCACGCGGATTCCGACCTGCGCGACGACGCCGTCGTGGTCTGTCTGGACTGGCATGGTCCACGCGAACAGGGCACGGGGTGAGAGTCGCGGCCGCGTTGTCGGGCGGGCACCAGCGCGACGACGGCAGGGGACATCAGGTGGAGCGACCTGCGGATCTCGCCGCGGCGATCGACGCGGCTGCCGGAACGCTGATCGCTGTGCTGGACTCGGCTGCGGCGCGGCATCAGGTGCCGCCCACCCAGCTGCGGGTGCTCACGCTGATCTGCGGTCGACCGGAGACCAACGTCAACGGGTTGGCGGAGTTGCTGGACGTGGTGCCGTCATCGGCGAGCCGCCTGTGCGACCGGCTGGAAGCGACCGGCCTGTTGCGCCGGGTGGCCGATCCGCGCGACCGGCGGGAGGTGCGGTTGGTGCCGACCGCCGCCGCGCTGACCCTGCTGCGGGAGTTGGCCGAGCGGCGCCAGCGTGCGGTGCAGGCGGTGTTGGACCGGATGCCGACGCGGATGCAGCACGAGCTGTTGTTGGCGCTGGTCGGGTTCGCGCGGGCGGCGAACTCGGTGCCCGAGCAGCAGAGCGACTCCGCGGTGCAGACGGCCTGAGCGTCGCCCCGTTCTTCACTAGTATCCTAGGACGCTTTAGGCGTGGTGATCCACGCCATAGTGCGGCACAGCCGCACCGACAGCCCGGCGGCGGCACCCGGCCGGCGAGAGGAGGCCCGATATAGTGGCAGCGCATCTACCCGGCCCGCGATCTCGATGACCGCGGGCCGCAGCAGAGGAACGGGCCCCACGCGGGGCCATCGGGGAGAGCCGGCGGTGGTCGGCCCGACAGCACGGACGACCCTCAGCCGCGCCCGGCGTCGGCGGGGGCCCGCGTGCCGTGGAGGAGGATCGGTGTCGCGTCGGCCGGCTCGGGCAGAGCACCCGCGGGACACCGGTGACGAGGCTCCCGGCAACCAGGTGCTCACAGTGCCCAACCTGATCAGCTTCGGGCGGCTGCTGGGCGTGCCGCTGTTCCTCTACCTCTTCCTGGTGGCGCGGGCCGACGTGGCCGCGGTCGTCGTCCTGGCCATCGGCGGCACCACCGACTGGGTCGACGGCTGGATCGCCCGCCGGCTGCGTCAGGTGAGCCGCCTGGGCGAACTGCTCGACCCACTCGCCGACCGCCTCTACATCCTCGCCACCCTGGTCGCGTTCACCGCGCGGGAGGTGGTGCCGTGGCAGTTCACCGCGGCGCTGCTGGCCCGTGAGGTGCTCCTGCTCGGTTCGCTGGCGGTGCTGCGTCGCCACGGGTACGGGCCGCCGCCGGTGCACTACGTCGGCAAGACCGCCACGTTCCTGCTGCTCGCGGCGTTCCCGGTGCTGCTGTTGGCCACCGCGGCGACCGACGTGGCGACCGCGGCGAGCGCCATCGGTTGGGCGCTGGCCTGGTGGGGTCTGGTGCTCTACTGGGTGGCCGGCGGGATGTACGTCGTGCAGGCGGCCCGGCTGGTGCGCGCGGTGCGCGGCCCGGGAGCGGCGGCGTGAGCGCGCCGCGGCTGGGCAAACCCGGCCAGGACCGGGTGTACGCGCCGGATTTCCTCACCGAACTGTTTCGCAACCCGTTGGACCCGGGGTACGCGGACGCGGCCGCCGCCCGTCGGAGCTCGGCGCAGTCCGCTGCGGCGCGAGGATGGCGGGCCTGGCCGGCGCGGTCGGTGAGCCTGGTCGTGGTGGTGATGCTCGGTTTCCTGTTCGCGGTCGCATACCGGCAGACGATGGCGGACGAGCCGGGGCGGAGCCAGGCCCGTTCGGGTCTGGTGACGCAGATCAAGGAACGGGAGAGCCAGACCGACCGGTTGTCCACGCGGGCGGATCAGCTGCGCGAGGAGGTCAGTCGGCAGCGGGACGCGGCGTTGAGCGGGTCGGCCGCCGCCCGGTTGCGCAACCTGGAGGCGAGCACCGGGCTGGGTCGGGTGCGCGGTGATGGTGTGGTGGTGCGGTTGGCGGACGCGCCGGACAAGGCGGACGCGGTGACCGGTGCGGGTGCCGGGCCGCCGCGGGTGCTCTACAGCGACCTGCAGGGGGTGGCGAACGCGTTGTGGAGTGCCGGCGCGGAGGCGATCGCCATCAACGGGCAGCGGTTGACGTCGACGTCGACGATCCGGTCGGCGGGTGAGGCCATGCTGGTGGATTTCCGGCCGGTGACCGGGCCGTACGAGGTGTCGGCGATCGGGCCGGATTCGATGCGGCGCAAGTTCGAGGACAGTCGGAACGCGGCGCTGATGCGGAAGGTGGCGCAGGGGACCGGGTTGTCGTTCGGTGTTCGGGAGTCGGATGACCTCACCCTGCCGGCGGCTCCGGAGCCGCAGCTACGCTACGCCAAGCCGTCGGTCAGTCCGAGCCCTTCCGCGTCGGGTGTCCGGTCCGGCAGTCCCGGGTCGTCCGGTCCGGCGACGACTGTTAGCCCCTCCGGAGGTGGCCGATGATCGCGGTGCTGGCGTTGCTCGCCGGTGTGGTGCTGGGCGTGTGGCTTGATCCCACGGTGCCGGCGGCGTTGCAGCCGTACCTGCCGATCGCGGTGGTGGCCGCGTTGGACGCGGTGTTCGGTGGGGTGCGGGCCCGGTTGGACCGCATCTTCGACGACAAGCAGTTCGTGGTGTCGTTCATTTCGAACGTGCTGGTCGCTGGTCTGATCGTGTATCTGGGTGACCAGCTGGGTGTGGGCGGGCAGTTGTCCACCGGTGTGGTGGTTGTGCTGGGTGTGCGTATCTTCGGCAACGTGGCGGCGATCCGCCGGCACCTGTTCCGGGCGTAGGTTGGGTTGCGATGAGTGACGAGCAGACCGACACGGGGACCGGGTGGCCGCAGCCGGCGGGCCCGGCGCGCCCGGGTGGGCCGGCGGGTGAGCCTGATCCGCGGCCTGATGCGCCGGATCCGGACGAGCTGAGCCCGTTGGCGCCGCAGGGGCCCGCGCGGCCGTCGGACGATGAGCCGGTGGCGGAGCCGGGTGTGGAGCCGGTCGACGACGGTGCGACGGTGGACCTGAACGCGGTGTCGCGGTCGGGGGAGCCGTCCGACGCGTCGGGGGAGCCGGCGGAGCCGGTGGTGGCTGGTCGGTCCCGGTGGAGTACGGCCGGTGTGATGATCGCCGCGTTGCTGGCGTTGTTGGGGTTCACGTTGGTGGTGCAGTTGAAGACGACCTCGACGGACCCGACGTTGGGGGCCACGCGGCAGGAGGACCTGGTTCGGATCCTGTCGGATCTGGATGCGCGGGAGAACCGCCTGCAGCAGGACATCCGTGCCCTGGAGGACAGTCAGCGTCAGTTGCGCTCGGGTGAGCAGGGTCGTCAGGCGGCGTTGGACGAGGCGACCCGGCGGGCGGACGAGTTGGGCATCCTGGCGGGGACGTTGCCGGCGGTGGGCCCGGGGTTGACGGTGCAGTTCGACTCCGGGGTGAAGCCGATCTCGGCGAACCGGGTGTTGGACGCGGTCCAGGAGCTGCGGGGTGCGGGTGCCGAGGCGATGCAGATTTCCGGTGGGGATCGGGCGACGGTTCGGATCATCGCGTCGACGTACTTCCTCGATGGGGACAACGGGTCGTTGATGGTGGAGGGGCGTCGGTTGACGGGGCCGTACACGATCACGGTGATCGGTGATCCGGCGACGATGCGTACGGCGTTGAACATTCCTGGTGGGGTGGTGGCGTCGGTTCGGGGTGACGGCGGTAACGTGACGTTTGGGGAGCGTGAGGTTGCCGAGGTTTCGGCGCTGCACGTGCCGATCAAGTTGGAACACGCCCGTCCGGTCTCCTGACCGGCGCGGCCGCCCCGGACCCGGGTGGTCCGGGGCACCGATGGATGAAGGACGCGTCTGGTGATTCCCGAGGATCTGCGATACACCGCCGAGCATGAGTGGGTGGCGGGTGACGGCACGGCTTCGGTCCGGGTCGGCATCACCCACTTCGCGCAGGACGCGCTCGGTGACATCGTGTACGTGCAGTTGCCCGAGGCGGGTGCGGTGGTCGCGGCCGGTGACTCGTTGGGTGAGATCGAGTCGACCAAGAGTGTGTCGGAGATCTACGCGCCGGTGGCCGGTACGGTGGCGGCGCGCAACGACGCGTTGGCTGACACTCCTGAGCTGATCAACACTGATCCGTACGGTGAGGGTTGGTTGGTGGAGATCACGCCGGATGATCCGACGGCGACGGATGGGTTGCTGACGGCGGCCGCGTATCAGAAGATCACCGAAGGCTGAGTGTGCGTGATCCGGTGCGTGCGATGTCTGCGCGCGTCCGGTTGCCCTGCATTTCGGCGCTGGCTAGGCTCGCCCAGTCGACCGAGAACCCAATAGTTGAGCGTTGTGGAATTGCCTTCCCGGGCACGGGGAGCCAGCCGCCGGGTGTGCATGTGCCCGGCGGCCAGACCCGCCATTACCCGACGCCGACCGAACAGATCCGTGAGGTGGTCCCATGACGCGGCCAGACGACGAGTTCCCCCCACTCGACGTCACTTCGACGCTCAATCTCGGTTCGCTCGACGAAGTGCTGGAGGGGCCGGACACCGATGTGGTGCCGAGCCGGATGTCCGGTTCGTTGCCGCCGGGTATGGCGCTGCTGGTGGTTCGTCGAGGCCCGAATGCGGGTGCCCGGTTCCTGTTGGACCACGATGTGACGACCAGTGGCCGGCACCCGGACAGTGACATCTTCCTGGATGACGTGACGGTGTCGCGTCGGCATGCGGAGTTCCACCGTGACGGTGGGACGTTCACGGTGCGCGACGTGGGCAGCCTGAACGGCACGTACGTCAATCGTGAGCGGGTTGAGGCGGCCACGTTGAGCAACGGTGACGAGGTCCAGATCGGTAAGTTCCGGGTGGTGTTCATCGCCGGTCCGCGCCCGGAGGAGGAGGCCGGCCGGGGGTGAACGAGCCTGCGGCCTCCACGTCACCCGGGGCGGCTCGGTCTCAGCCGCTGATGAGCATCGGTGAGGTGCTTGGGCAGTTGCGGGTGGATTTTCCGGATACCACGATTTCGAAGCTGCGGTTTCTTGAGGCTGAGGGTTTGGTCGAGCCGCAGCGGACGGCGGCGGGTTACCGGAAGTACAGCTGGGACGATGTGGCGCGGTTGCGGTTCGTGTTGACCGCGCAGCGGGACAGGTACCTGCCGTTGCGGGTGATCCGGGAGCAGTTGGCCCAGTGGGATTCGTCCGGTGAGCAGCCGGAGCGGTCGCGGCCGGCGTTGGTGGCGGTTGGTCCCGATGGTGCGGTGCCGGGTCGTGAGGTGTCGGAGCCGGCCGAGTCGTCGCAGGTGCGGCTCGGCCGGTCGGATCTGGTGGCGCGCAGTGGGATCGACGAGTCGACGCTGGCGGAGTTGGAGCGGCTCGGTGTGCTGGTGTCGGATCCACCGGGTTGGTATGACGCGGATGCCCTGATCATCGCTTCGGCGGTGGCGGGGTTGGCGTCGTACGGGTTGGAGCCGCGGCATCTGCGGGGTTATCGGACGGCGGCGGACCGGGAGGTCGGTTTGTTCGCGCAGTTGGTGGCGCCGTTGGCGCGGCAGAGTGATCCGGCGGCGCGGGCGCGGGCGGCGGAGACGGCGCGGGAGTTGGTGGCGTTGTCGGAGCAGTTGCACGCGGCGTTGGTGCGGGTGGGTCTGCGGTCGACGTTGGGTCGGTGAGGGTGCCCGGCGGGTGGCGGCTGAGCGGAAAGATCTCTTCGGGGAAGCGTGCCGTAGGCTTGCCGGGGTAACCCCTTTTCGGCGCGGGCGTGGTGCTGTAGCGCATGGGACGGCCGTGTTGCGGTCCGTGTACCGTGCAGGGAAGGGCGCGGTGCGGCGTAGGTGACAACGACACGGAGGCGGCGGTGCGCGAGCTGAGCGTGGTCGGAGTTCGGGTGGAGCTGCCCAGCAACCAACCGATCGTCCTGCTCAGGGAGGTCGAGGGGGACCGCTATCTGCCGATCTGGATCGGCGCGGTCGAGGCGACGGCTATCGCTTATGAGCAGCAGGGGGTCAAGCCGGCCCGGCCGTTGACCCATGATCTTCTGCGGGATGTGTTGGCGGCGTTGAAGGCGCCCTTGCAGGCGGTGGAGATCACCGAGCTGAAGGAGAACGTCTTCTACGCGGATCTGTTGATCGGCGATGGGGTGCGGGTGTCGGCGCGGCCGAGCGATTCGATCGCGTTGGCGTTGCGTGTCGGTGCGCCGATTCGTTGTGCGGAGCAGGTCCTCAGCGAGGCGGGGATCGTTATCCCTGATGAGCAGGAGGACGAGGTGGAGAAGTTCCGCGAGTTCCTGGAGCAGGTGCGTCCGGAGGATTTCGCGGGCTGAGGTGTGCCCGGGCTCGGTTGGTGATCTTTCTCGGTGGCTGCGCGGCGTGTCGCGTCGGTTCCTCCGTGGTAACCCCTGACGGTGGCGATAGGGTTTCCATGTCGAGGGGTGCGCGTCCCGGAAACGATGCGTCGCCACACTGACGGGGAGGTTGTCCGGATGCACGAGCCGCGGGATTCCGATCCGGGTGCAGAGTTCGACGAGCCGGGTGCCTCGTCGCCAGGTGTGGCGGCTGAGGGTGACGGTTCGGTTGGCTACCGGGGTGTGACGGCGTGTCACGCGGTGGGCATCAGTTACCGGCAGTTGGACTACTGGGCGCGGACGACGCTCGTGGTGCCGAGCGTTCGGGATGCTTCGGGCTCGGGGACGCAGCGGTTGTACTCGTTCCGGGACCTGGTGGTGTTGAAGGTCGTGAAGCGGTTGTTGGATGCGGGGGTGTCCCTGCAGAACATCCGTAAGGCGATCGAGGCGTTGCGGTCGCGTGGCGTGGAGGATCTGGCGGGGATCACGCTGATCTCTGATGGGACGACGGTGTACGAGTGCCGGTCTCCGGAGGAGGTGGTCGACCTGTTGCAGGGTGGCCAGGGGGTCTTCGGCATCGCGATCGGTGGGGCTTTCAAGGAGATCCAGGGGTCGTTGTCGCATCTGCCGGCGGAGCCGGCGACGAGCGGCCCGGTGGAGCCGGCGGCGGTGTCCGGGGCGGATCCGGTGGGTGACGAGCTGGCGGCACGGCGGGCGCGACGGCGGGCCGGCTGACCCGTTCGGCTTCCAATTTTTTCCGGTTGGGTTTTCTCGCGACCGTCGGTGACGGTGGCCGGGGGTGATCGACCACGCCGGTCCCTTGTGGATACGTTCGGTGTGGTGTTGGTGGCCGATTGTGGAGATACCGATCGGTAGTGATGACGCAACGTGTCGGTCGTATTGTCGGGAATCCGATAAGGGGGCGCTGACCGGAGGCGTTTGACACGCTATGGTCCCTCACGGTTCTGCACCCTTCATCCCCGGAAGGAACGACCGTGACGGTTACGGAAGAGACGGCTCCCGCTTCGCACTACGACCGCATTGGCGGTGCCAGTTCGGTCAAGGCGGCGGTTGAGCTGTTCTACGACAAGGTGCTCGCGGACCCGGAGTTGGCGGGTTACTTCACTGATGTGGAGATGGCGGGTCAGCGGCGGCACCTGGCGTTGATGTTGACCGTGGTGCTGGGTGGCCCGAACGAGTACACGGGTCGTGGGTTGGCTGAGGCGCACCAGCCGTTGAACATCACTGTGGAGCACTACGCGAAGGTGGGCGAGCACCTGACGGCGACGCTGACCGAGTTGGGGGTGCCGGCGGACATCCTCGCTGACGTGCAGACAGTGCTGGGGCAGGTGCAGGGCCAGGTGGTGGCTGCCGGAAACAGGTCGGGCGTCTGAGCGTGGACGCGGCTCGCCTCAAGCAGAGCTGGTCGGTGGTCGCCGGTCACGGCGACCAGGTGCCGCTCTATTTCTATTCGACGTTGTTCCTCGCTCATCCTGAGACGCGGCAGATGTTCCCCACGAACATGGCCGGTCAGCGGGATCGCCTGGTGACCGCGTTGGGCCACATCGTGTCCAACGTGGACCAGGTGGATCGGCTGGTGGGTTTCCTGCAGGATCTCGGCGCGGATCACCGCAAGTTCGCGGTGCGCGCGGAGCACTATCCGGCGGTCGGTGAGGCGCTGGTGGCGACGTTGCAGCATTTCCTCGCCGAGCAGTGGACCGAGGAGTTGGCAGCGGACTGGACGGCCGCGTACGGGTTGGTCGCCCAGGTGATGATGGAGGCCGCGCAGGCCGCTGAGGCGGTCAATCCGCCGTGGTGGGTGGCGGAGATCGTGGCGCATGAGCGGCGGGCGTTCGACGTGGCGGTGTTGACGGTGCGCCCGCAGTACCTGTTGCCGTTCACCCCGGGTCAGTCGATCGGGGTGTCGCACCCGTCGGTGCGGTCGTGGCGGTACTACTCGCCGGCGAACGCTCCGCGGGCGGACGGCACCCTGGAGTTGCATGTGCGGGCCGCGCCGGGGGGCGCGGTGTCGTCGCGGCTGGTGTACGGGTCGGCGGTGGGGGATCGGATCCACCTGGCGGCGCCGGTGGGGGACCGGTTGGGGTTGTGGTCGGCGGGCTCCAGTGACCTGTTGCTGCTGGTGGCGGGTACGGGCTGGGCGCCGGTGAAGGCGTTGGTGGAGCAGGTCGCCGCGGAGGGTTCCCGCCGCCGAGTTGATCTGTACGTGGGGGCCCGGTCGCGTAGCGAGTTCTACGACAGCGACGCGATCGACAAGTTGGCGTCGTCGTATCCGTGGTTGACGGTGACGTACGTGGTGGGTACCGACGTGCACCGGCCGGGGGAGTTCGTGCAGGCGGTGGATCGGGCGCTGGCCGACGGTGACTGGCGTTCCCGGCACGTGTTCGTGTGTGGGTCGGACGAGATGGTGTCGCACGCGGTGCAAACGTTGGCGCAGGCGGGTTACCACGCGGGTCAGGTGCACCACGAGGGCCTGGGTGCGCAGTGGTACGGCCCGGCGTGGCGGACGGCTGCGGGTGACACTTCGGAAGGTGGGCACAGGTGAGCGCGAGGAGTGAGCTTGCGAGCCCCGCAGTCGTGAACGAAAGGGCGGGTGTGGTGAGCGCGAGGAGTGAGCTTGCGAGCCCCGCAGTCGCGAACGGAGGTCTGCACAGGTGAGCGCGACGCCGATCAGCCGGTATGACGGGGTGCAGGTTTCCGGTGGTGTGCAGGTGCGGATGACCGCCGATCGGGTTCGGCGGTGGGAGTTCGGTGCCGCGTCGTTCGCCCGGCGGGGTTATGACAATGCTGACGTGGACCGGTTCCGGGTGCAGGTCGCTGACGAGTTGGATCTGTTGGCGACGCAGATCGCGACGTTGCGGGCGGAGAACGAGCGGCTGAACGACCGGGTGGAGTTGCACCGGCACGGGGTGATTCCGAGTACGGGGGCGGCGGCGAAGGTTCCGGCGGCGCGGGAGGTGAATCTGCTGTCGGCGGCGCAGCGGGAGGCGGAGCAGATCATCGCGCAGGCGCATGACTATGCGCGTCGGGTCGCCGAGTACGCCCGGGTGCAGTACGAGAGTTACCTGCAGGCGGCGGAGGCGGAGGCGAAGCAGGAGGCGGAGCGGGCGGTGGCGGAGTACCGCAGCGCGGCCGGGCCGAGCTTCGACGACACGGTGGCGACCCGGGAGGCGTTGCGGATTTTCGGCGAGATGATGGTGTCGCACATGCAGGCGGCGGCGCGGCATCTTGATGACGGCAGTGAGCAGTTGGCGCGCACGATGGATCGGATCGCGGCGGAGACGCCGGGGGCGCCGTTCGTGGGTGGTGTGGTGGGGCAGTCGGCGTTGCCGCGGCACCAGCAGCGCTGATCGTGGAGCGTGCTCGGCGCGTTGGCGGCGGTGGCATAGTCGGAGGGGTCAGGCGGGGCTGATCGGTGGCCGCGCCCGTGAGAGAGGCTCCTTCGTGTCTGTATCACCGTCTTCGGCCGGCGGGTCGGTGGACCCGCTGGCCGCGTTGGAGGCTTCGGCGTGGGCTCTGGCGGCCGCGGTCGGCACCATGAGTGACGCCCTGTCGGCCCCGCTCGCCGAGGTCGTGGCGGCGTCGCCGCACCGCAGCGCGGTGCTGGAGGCCGCTGGTCTGCTGTCCTGGGATGGTGGGGTGCCGGTTGCGCACCCGTCGTTGGTGCCCGCCGATGGGCCGACGGGGAGCAGCGCGGTGCAGGCCCGGTTGAGTTCGCTGCGGCAGGCCGTCGCCGCGGCGGCGCAGGAGCCTTCCGGGCCGCGCGGGGCGGGTTGGGCGGAGTTGGACGACGAGGTGTTGCTGCACCAGGGTCGGGCGTCGGCGGCGACCGGCCGGGCGTTGGCGACCCGGGTGGTGCCCGAGTTGCCGGGGTTGGCGGAGCGCTTGGGCTCGGCGGACGGCCGGGTGCTGGACGTGGGCACCGGGGTGGCGGGGTTGGCGGTCGCGCTGGCTCGCGCGTTGCCTCGGGCGTCGGTGGTGGGTATCGACGTGCTGCAGCGGGCGTTGGACCTGGCCCGGGGTGAGTTGGCCGAGGCAGGCGAGGTCGCGGATCGGATCAGTCTGCGCCGTCAGGACGTGGCGGAGGTGACGGAGCCGGGCGGGTACGACCTGGTGTGGTTGCCGGCGCCGTTCCTGCCCGAGCAGACGTTGACGGTGGCGTTGCCCCGGCTGGTGCAGGCGTTGCGGCCTGGTGGTTGGCTGGTGGCGGGCACCAACCCGCCGGTGGGGGATCCGTTGCGGGCGGCCGTCGACCGGTGGAACGCGGTCCGCAACGGTGGTAACGCGTTCGACGCGGACCGGATGGCGCAGGTGCTGGCGGCGACGGGCTTGGCCGATGTTCGCCGTTTCCCGACCGTCCCCGGCGGGCCGGTGCTGGTCGCCGCGCACCGCCCGGGCGGCTGACGCCGACCGGCTGCGGGGCTGGCGGTCAGCTGAGCGGTTGTTCGGGGTGCGAGGCGGCCGCGCCGGGCACCGGGTCTTCCGCGTGCCCCGCCGCGAGGGCGAAACCCGCTGTCGGTTGCCGGGGCGGGGTGGTACAAAGCCGCGGTGGAAGAGACTCTGAAGTTCGCCGATCTGTTGCGGTTGATGGACGAACGGTCGGCTGCTTTCCGGGCGGCGGTCGCCGCGGCGCCCAGCCTCGACGTGCGGGTGCCGACGTGTCCTGAGTGGACGGTGTTCGACCTGGTGCGACACCTGGGCGAGGGACGCCGCCGGTGGGCCGCCATCGTGGCCGCGGGGCCCGCCGACGCCCCACCGGACATCGCCGCGCCGGCGCCGCCCCGCGAGCGCGAGGCCCTGCTGGCCTGGTTCGCCGCGGCGACGGCGCAGTTGCTGTCGGCGTTGCGGGAGGCCGGCCCGGATCGTGGTTGCTGGACGTGGTGGGGTGATTCGCAGTCGCCGCAGACCGCCGGCGCTGTTGCCCGCCACCAGCTTCAGCAGGTCGCCGTGCACACCTATGACGCCCAGGTCGCTGTGGGCGCGCCGGAGCCGTTGCCGGACGAGGTGGCCCTCGACGGTGTCGACGAGTTCCTGACCACCTGCGTCGCGACGACGATCGCGTGGCCGCACGAGCCCGCTGTCATCGACTACCACGCCACCGAGGGCCGTTCCTGGCGGCTGTGGTTCTCCGCCGACGGCGCACGGACCGCCCGGCTCTCGGCGCCGCTCGCCGCCGAGGACCCGGGGGTGGCGTATGTTTCCGCCCGGGGTACGGCCAATGAGCTGGTCATGTTCTTCTACGGCCGCATTCAGATGGACCTGCTGCAGCTCGAGGGCGACCGCCGCGTCCTGGACCAGCTGATCGCCTGGGAGCCGCAGGAGTAGGACGCGGCGCGGGCCGGCGTAGTCGGTCAGGTGGCGGCGGCGCGGACGGCGTCGGCGATCGGGGTGGGCCCGTCGACGAGTTCCAGTGTCGCGCCGGCGGTGCGTGGTTCGTCGAGCAGCGCGGCGAGGACGTGGGCGACGTCGGTGCGGCTGATCGCGCCACCCCCGGCGTGTGGGGTGAGGGTGACCCGTCCGGTGGGTGGGTCGTCGGTGAGCCGGCCGGGTCGCAGCACCGTCCAGGCCAGGTCGCGGCCGCGCAGGTCGTCCTCGGCGGCGCGTTTGGCGCGCAGGTACGCCGCCCACACGTCGTCGGTGCCGGGGGCGGGTGGCTTGTCCACGCCCATGGAGGAGACGAGCAGGTAGCGGTGGACGCCGGCGCGGGTGGCGGCGTCGGCGAGCAGCGCGGCGGCGGCCCGGTCGACGGTGTCCTTACGGGCGGCGCCGCTGCCGGGCCCGGCACCGGCGGCGAAGATCACCGCGTCGGCGCCGTCGAGGTGCGCGGCGAGCTGCGTGATGTCGGTGTGTTCCAGGTCGTTGACCACGGGGGTGGCGCCGGCGGCGCGCAGTGTCGCGGCCTGCTCGGGGTTGCGGATGAGGCCGACGGCGGTGTCGCCGCGCCCGACGAGGTGACGTTGCAGCAGCAGGGCGATCTTGCCGTGGCCTCCGGCGATGACGACGCGCATGCGCCCAACCTACCGGCCGCATCGGCTTGACCTTGACCTTCGGGTAACCCTGAGCCTGGTCGTGCCGGTCGCCGTGACCGGCACGAGGAGGATGTTCACGTGGGGCTGATGACCATCGGGGCGTTCGCTCGGGCGGCGAGGCTGACGCCGAAGGCGTTGCGCCTGTACGACCAGGTGGGGTTGCTGGTTCCGGCGGCGGTGGATCCGGAGTCCGGCTACCGGTTCTACGACCCGGCTCAGCTGCCGGTGGCGCGGCTGGTCGCCCAGTTGCGTCGGCTCGGGATGCCGCTGGCGACGATCCGGGTGGTGTGTGCCCTGGAGCCCGCGGCGGCCGCTGAGGCGATCAGCGCGTACTGGCGGCGGGTCAGCGCCGACACCGCGGCTCGCGCCCGGCTCGCCACCCTCCTCGTGGATCACCTTTCTGAAGGGGGTACCACGATGTCCGACCCGAATGGCACGGTTGCCGTACGCTGCGCGGCCGGTTGTGACACCGGCCTGGTGCGCGACAGCAACGAGGACGTCGCGTACGCCGGCGGACGGTTGCTGGCCGTGGCCGACGGTATGCGGGGGCCGGGCGGTGCGGCTGCCAGCGCGGCCGCCGTCGACGCCCTGAAGCCGTTGGAGTTCGCCGACCTGCCGTCCGCCGAGGTGTTGACGGTGCTGGCCGGGGCGGTCGCCGACGCCGACCGCGCTGTGCGCGGGTTGGCGTCCGACGCCGACCAGCCGGTCACCACGCTGACCGGGCTGCTGCTGCGCGGTTCCCGGCTGGCGTTGGTGCACGTCGGCGACACCCGGGCCTACCTGTTGCGTGACGGTGAGCTGTCGCTGCTCACGCAGGACCACACCTGGGTGCAGGCCCAGGTGGATCAGGGCCGGCTCGACCGGGAGCAGGCCGCGTCGCATCCGCAGCGGGCGGTGCTGGTGCGCGCCCTCGGTGGCGGTCGGCAGGTCGAGGCTGATCTCGCGGTGCGCACCGTGCAGGCCGGTGACCGGTACCTGCTGTGCTCCGACGGGTTGTCGGCGGTCGTCGACCGGGCCGAGCTGCGTTCGGCGTTGACCGGGGCCGGCGATCCGGATGCCACGGTGCGTGCGCTGACGGCGCTGGCGCGGGCCGAGGGGGCACCGGACAACATCGCCTGCGTGGTGGCCGACATCGTGGCGGTGTAGACGTCCCGGTGCCCGCGCCGGGTGGGGTTGCCCACCCGGCGCGGGGTTCGCCGGTGGCGCACGGGTTGAGGCAGCATGGAGAGGTGACGGAGAGCCTCGACGTGTTGACCTCGCTGGTGGCCGGCGGTGGGGTGGTGGTCCTCAGCGGCGCCGGCCTGTCCACCGAGTCGGGGATCCCGGACTACCGGGGGCCCAGCGGGGTGGCGCGGCGGCACACCCCGATGACCTTCCAGGCGTTCACCGGGGATCCGCTCGCCCGGCGGCGCTACTGGGCGCGTAGCCACCTGGGGTGGCGGTTGATCGCGGGCGCGGCGCCCAACGCCGGGCATCAGGCGGTGGCGCAGCTGCAACGCGCCGGTCTGGTCGACACCGTGATCACCCAGAACGTCGACGGTCTGCACGGTGCGGCCGGCAGCCCGTCGGTGATCGAGTTGCATGGTCGGCTCGACGAGGTGACCTGCCTGGACTGCGGCAACCTGACCTCGCGGGAGGAACTGGACCGGCGGCTGCGGGAGGCCAACCCGGATTTCGTGGCCCGCGTCGCCGGGGTCAACCCGGACGGTGATGTTGATCTCCCCGATGAGCAGGTGGCGGCGTTCCGGCCGGTGGACTGCGGGATCTGCGGCACCGGGATGGTGAAGCCGGACGTGGTGTTCTTCGGTGAGACGGTGCCGCCGCAGCGGGTGGCGCGGTGTTTCGCGGCCGTGGAGCAGGCCCGTTCGTTGCTGGTTCTCGGGTCGTCGTTGACGGTGATGTCGGGGCGCCGTTTCGTGATTCGGGCGGCGAAACGGGGCATCCCGGTCGCGATCGTCAACCAGGGGTCCACGCGAGGTGACGACCACGCCACCGTGTGCGTCGACGCGCCGCTGGGTGTGGTGTTGCCGCAGTTGGCCGCGCGGGTCGCCGCTGGAGTGCCGCTCAAGGTGTGATCGTGGGTCACTGGGCGCGGTGCCCGGCCCGGGGGTAGGACATCTGCGGGAAACACCGGCGCTGGTAGCGTTGACCACGCCGGTAACACCCACGTGGGAGAGACCGCCCGACAGCACGCAGGGCGGCGCCGAAGGGGCAAATCCTCCCCGGAACCTCTCAGGCAAAAGGACCTCGTGGGCAGGCACTGTGGAGTGCCCCTGTGGGTGCGACAGAGGGGGAGGCCGACACGTCGACCTCGCCCCGGGAGTGCCCCTATGACCGTAGAGCAGTTCGCCACCCGTCACATCGGTCCCGGCCCCGACGACGAGCGTCGGATGTTGGAGGTCGTCGGGCACGACTCGATCGACGAGCTGATGGACGCCGCGATCCCCGAGGTGATCCGTTGGCACGGCACCCTCGACCTGCCCGACCCGGCCACCGAGGCCGAGACGATCGCCGAGTTGCGGGCCCTCGCGGCGCGCAACACCGTCGCCGTCTCCATGATCGGGTTGGGGTATCACGGCACGCACACCCCGGCGGTGATCCGCCGCAACGTCCTCGAGGACCCGGCCTGGTACACGGCGTACACTCCGTACCAGCCGGAGATCAGTCAGGGCCGCCTGGAGGCGCTGCTGAACTTCCAGACCATGGTCACCGACCTGACCGGGCTGGCCACCGCGAACGCCTCCATGCTCGACGAGGGCACCGCGGCGGCGGAGGCGATGACCCTCGCGCGCCGCGCGTCCAAGAGCAAGAGCCCGGTGTACGTGGTCGACGCCGACGCGTTGCCGCAGACCATCGCGGTGATCACCAGTCGGGCCGAGCCGCTCGGCATCGAGGTGCGGGTCCTCGACGTCGAGCGCGACGAGTTGCCGGCGGAGTTCTTCGGCCTGCACCTGCAGTACCCGGGGGCGTCCGGTGCGGTCCGCGACCACCAGGGTCTGGTCGAGGCGGCGCACGCCGTCGGCGCCCTGGTCACCGTCGCGGCGGACCTGCTGGCGTTGACGCTGCTGCGGGCGCCGGGGCAGATCGGCGCGGACATCGCCGCCGGCACCACCCAGCGCTTCGGCGTACCCATGGGCTTCGGTGGGCCGCACGCCGGTTACCTGGCGGTGCGCTCGGGCCTGGAGCGGATGCTGCCCGGACGTCTGGTCGGGGTGTCGCGCGACGCGGACGGCAACCCGGCGTACCGGTTGGCGTTGCAGACCCGTGAGCAGCACATCCGGCGGGAGAAGGCGACCAGCAACATCTGCACCGCGCAGGTGCTGCTCGCGGTGATGGCCGGCATGTACGCCGTCTACCACGGCCCGGACGGGCTGCGGGACATCGCGACGCGTACCCATCGGATGGCGGCGCGGCTCGCGGCCGGGTTGCGCGCCGGCGGCGTGGAGGTCGCGGACGTCGCGTTCTTCGACACCGTCACCGCCCGGGTGCCGGGCCGGGCCGCCGAGGTCGTCGCGGCGGCCGCCGAGCGGGGGGTGAACCTGCGGCTGGTCGACGCCGACCAGGTGGGGATGTCCTGCGACGAGACGACCACCGACGCGCACCTTCAGGCGGTGTGGGCGGCGTTCGGGGTGGCCGCGTTCGACGGGGCCGTCGACACGGCAGTCCCGGCCGACCTGACGCGCACCACCGACTTCCTCACCCACCCGGTGTTCCGCAGCCACCACTCGGAGACGGCGATGCTGCGCTACCTGCGACGGCTGTCGGACTTCGACTACGCCCTGGACCGGGGCATGATCCCGCTCGGCTCGTGCACGATGAAGCTGAACGCGACCACCGAGATGGAGCCGATCAGTTGGGCGGAGTTCGCGCACATCCACCCGTTCGCGCCGGATGCGCAGACCGCCGGGTACCGGGAGATGATCGGTCAGTTGGAGTCGTGGCTGGCCGAGGTGACCGGCTACGACGCGGTCAGTGTGCAGCCCAACGCCGGTTCGCAGGGTGAGCTGGCCGGGTTGCTGGCGATCCGCTCGTACCACGCGTCGCGGGGGGAGACCCACCGCGACGTGTGCCTGATCCCCTCGTCGGCGCACGGCACGAACGCCGCGTCGGCGGTGATGGCCGGCATGCGGGTCGTCGTGGTGGCCTGCGACGACAACGGCAACGTCGACCTGGTCGACCTGGACGCGAAGATCGACAAGCACCGCGACGCGCTCGCCGCGATCATGGTGACGTACCCGTCGACGCACGGCGTGTACGAGACCGGCATCGCGTCGCTGTGCGCGAAGGTCCACGACGCCGGCGGGCAGGTGTACGTCGACGGGGCGAACCTCAACGCCCTGGTCGGTTTCGCCAAGCCCGGCACGTTCGGGGCGGACGTGTCGCACCTGAACCTGCACAAGACGTTCTGCATCCCGCACGGCGGCGGTGGCCCCGGCGTGGGCCCGGTGGCGGTCCGCGCGCACCTGGCGCCGTTCCTGCCCGGTGACCCGCTCGGCGCGCACGCCGACGCCACCCCGGCGATCTCGGCGGCGAAGTACGGGTCGGCGGGCATCCTGCCGATCCCGTGGGCGTACCTGCGGATGATGGGCGCCGAGGGGCTGACCCGGGCCACCGGTGTGGCGGTCCTCGCGGCGAACTACGTGGCGGCGCGGCTGCGTGGGCACTTCCCGGTGCTGTACGCCGGCAACAAGGGCCTGGTGGCGCACGAGTGCATCCTCGACCTGCGGCCGTTGACGAAGGCGACCGGGGTGAGCGTCGACGACGTGGCGAAGCGGTTGATCGACTACGGTTTCCACGCGCCCACGATGTCGTTCCCGGTGGCGGGGACGCTGATGGTGGAGCCGACCGAGAGCGAGGACCTGGCCGAGCTGGACCGGTTCTGCGACGCGATGATCGCGATCCGCGCGGAGATCGAGCAGGTGGCGTCGGGGCAGTGGCCGGCGGGGGACAACCCCCTGGCGAACGCGCCGCACACCGCGGCGATGGTCAGCGGTGACGAGTGGTCGCACGCGTACCCGCGGTCGGTGGGCGCGTACCCGGCCGGGGTGGACCGGGCCGGGAAGTACTGGCCGCCGGTGCGGCGCATCGACGGCGCGTACGGCGACCGGAACCTGGTCTGCTCGTGCCCGTCGCCGGAGGCGTTCGAAGACTGACAGCGCCCGCGGGCGCTCAAGGTTTGACAGCGCCGCCGGGCGTCGAAGGGCCGATGACGGCGCGCCGGGGCGGGCGGGTACGGCCTGCCCCGGCAGTCGCTGCGACCTGGGCGGGGACGTCCCTTACCGGGGGACTAGCCTGGGTCGACGGCGGCTATTCGGTGACGCTGAGTGGTCGGTCAGGCCACGAGGGCGTGGCGGGCGGGGCCGCGGTGCGGTGCGATGCTGCTGCCGTCGGGGAGCAGCTCGCCGGTGTCGTCGAAGACGATGACACCGTTGCAGAGCAGGCTCCAGCCCTGCTCACGGAAGCAGGCGAGGACCCGCGCGGCTTCCCGGTCGGTGGCTTCAGCGGAAGGGCAGGTCGGTTGGTGCTGGCACATCGGGTTCTCCGGACTGTGGGGGCACTGTGTCATGGTTCACATGACCAGTGACGCACAGTACCAAGCGAAAGTGTCCAGCATCGACCAGGTGTCCGCCTGGTGCGCGGGAAATCCACTGAACGGATGAGGAAGGTTGGACCGTACGGCGTGGAAACGCTCCCATACGTGTGCGACGCGGACCTCGGTCCGGCGACGTACGTCGATGTGCCGGCCGCGCCGGCCGGATGCCGGGGCGCGCTCACCGAACGCGCCCGCCTGCACTGGTCCCGCGCCGACGGCGGCGACCCGGCGGCCCTGGCCGAGGAGTTCCTCGCCGCGCACGGCCTGCCCCTGCACGACCTGACCCGACCCGTCACCGACCGCCACGGCGACGGGGTCTGCGGCGCGGCGCTGTACCTGTCCGCCGCCGCCGGGGCGCTCCTGACCGGCGCGCCCACCGGGGCGCCCGAACCCGCGCCGACCCTGCCCGACCTCGTTGTGGTCGTCTACCAGCACGGCCGCGTCCGGATCACGCCGCCCGGCCCGCCGAGGCGGTGGTGGCTCGGCGAGTGGACCGAGAGTTGGACCCCCCGCGAGCACGCCGCCGCCGTCGACGCGGTCCGCGCCGCCATCGGCCGTGGCGACGTCTACCAGAGCAACATCGTCGGCCACGCCGCCGCCCCCTACACCGGCGACCCGCTGCCCGCCCTGCGCCGCCTCGGCGCGCTCCCCGGCGCCCGCTACGGCGGTGTGCTCACCGGCGACGGCTGGGCCATCGGCTGCGCCTCCCCGGAAACCCTCGTCGAGGTCACCGACGGGCAGGTGATCACCCGACCGATCAAGGGCACCCGCCCGGCCACCGCCGCCGGGCGCGCCGAACTGCTCGCCAGCGCCAAGGAACGCGCCGAACACATCATGATCGTCGACCTGGAACGCAACGACCTGGCGCGCATCGCCCGTACCGGCAGCGTCACCGTCGACGACCTGTTCGCCGTCCGCCGCTGGTGCGACCTGTGGCAGGCCGAATCGACCGTCCGCGCCACCGTCGCCGACGGCCTCGGCCTGGCCGACCTGCTGCGCGCCACCTGCCCCGGCGGCTCGGTCACCGGCGCGCCGAAACTCGCCGCCCTGACCCAGATCAGCGCCCTCGAACCCGTCGGCCGCGGCGCCAGCATGGGCGCGCTCGGCTGGGTCGCGCCCGGTCGTGTCGACCTGGGTCTGACCATCCGCACCGCCGCCGCCGACGGCCAACGGCTGCACACCTGGGCCGGCGGCGGCATCACCTGGGACAGCGACCCGTACGCCGAGGTCGCCGAGGCCGCCGCGAAGACCACCCCGATCCGCGCCACCCTGGCCGGGCGCTGACGGCGCGCCCGGACGGCGATACGCTGACCCGCATGACCATGCGGCCCATCCGGATCATCGGCGACCCTGTCCTGCGCACCGGATGTGAACCGGTCACCACCTTCGACGCGGAGCTGCGTGCCCTCGTCACCGACCTGATGGACACCCTGCTCGGCGCCCCCGGCCGGGCCGGCGTCGCGGCACCACAGATCGGCGTCAGCGCCCAGGTGTTCGTCTACGACGCCGACGGACACCGTGGCCACCTCATCAACCCGACCCTGGAGCTGTCCGACGAGCTCCAGGACGACGAGGAGGGCTGCCTGTCCATCCCCGGCCTGTACTTCCCGACCGTGCGGGCCATGCACGCCACCGCCCACGGTGTCGACCAGCACGGCGAGCCGTTGACCATCGCCGGCAGCGGGTTCCTGGCCCGCGCCCTGCAACACGAAACCGACCACCTGGGCGGGCGGCTCTACGTCGACACCCTGCGCGGCGACACCCGACGCCGGGCGCTGCGCGAGATCCGCGCCGGACGGTTCGACTCACCCAGCCGCCGCGGCTAGGCCACCCACTGGTCGTGGCCCAGCTTCGCGATCAACGCGGCCACCACCACTACCAGCACCACCCGCACGAACCCGGAGCCGCGGCGCAACGCCATGCGCGCCCCGAGCACCGCGCCGGCGATGTTGCACACCGCCATGCCCGCGCCCAGCAGCCACCACACGTGCCCGGTCACCGCGAACACCACGAGCGCGCCCAGGTTCGTGCCCGCGTTGACGACCTTCGCCATCGCCGAGCCGTGCACGAAATCCGAGCCCAGCAGGGCGGTGAACGCCAACACCAGGAACGTGCCGGTGCCCGGGCCGATCAACCCGTCGTACAGGGCGATGCCCACCCCGGCCACCGCGATCGCCGCCGCCACCCTCGCCGGGGTGCGCCGGTGCGGCGCCGGTAGCACCCCCAGCCGGGGTCGCAGCAGCACGAACGCCGCCACCGCCACCAGCACGACCAACACCACCGGCCGGTACGCCGCCGCCGGCACCGCCCCGGCGAGCACGGCGCCCACGCCGGAGCTGAGCACCGCCAACCCCGCCGCCGGCCCCACCACCCGCCAGTCGAGCGTGGTCCGCCGGGCGTACGTCGTCGCCGCCGTGGCCGTACCGAAGATCGCGGCCAACTTGTTCGTGCCCAGCGCGGTGGCCACCGGCAACCCCGGGGCGGCCACCAGCAACGCCGGCAGCAGCAACAACCCGCCGCCGCCGACCACGGCATCGACCCACCCGGCCAGCGCCGCGGCGGCCAGCAGGGTACTCAGCGATACGGCGTCCACGGGCGGCAATTCTTCCCACAGGGGACGGCCAGACCGGGCCTGACGTGGTCAGACTCACGTCAACGACCTCGCGTACGCCGCAGAAACACCCCCAACGCCCCGACCGCCACGAACACCAGCACCGAACACAGCAACACCTTCACCACCCGGCAACCATGCCACGGGCACGTAAGGTGCAGGAGTGCGCCTGGCCACCTTCAACGTGCTGCACGGACGGTCCCTCACCGACGGGCTCGTCGACTCCGACCGATTCGCCGCCGCCATCGGCGCCCTCGACGCCGACGTGCTCGCCCTGCAGGAGGTCGACCGCGACCAGCACCGCAGCGGCAACCTCGACCTCACCGCCATCGCCGCCCGCGCCCTCGACGCACCCCACCACCGCTTCGCCGCCGCCGTCGTCGGCACCCCCGGCGAACAGTTCCGCCCGCTGCGCCACGACGACGACGGGCACGGTGAACCCTGCTACGGCATCGGCCTGATCAGCCGACATCCCGTGCGCAGCTGGCAGGTCACCCGGCTCAAACCGGCGCCGGTGCGCTCACCGGTCTACGTGCCCGGCCCCCGCGGCGGCCTCATCCTCCTGCACGACGAACCCCGCGTGGTCCTCGCCGCCGTCCTGGACACCCCCCACGGCCCCCTCACCGTCGCCGCGACCCACCTGTCGTTCGTGCCCGGCTGGAACGCCCGCCAACTGCGCCAGACCGTGCGCGCCCTGCGCGCGCTACCGGCCCCCCGCGTCCTGCTCGGCGACCTCAACCTGCCCGCCGGGGCGGCCCGGCTCATCTCCGGCTGGCACCCCCTGGGCCGACGTCCCACCTACCCCTCCGGGCAGCCCCGGGTCCAACTCGACCACATCCTCGCCGACCGGCACGCCCTCGACCAGCTGCCGCCGGTACGCGCGGTCACCACCCCGCTGTCCACCATCTCCGACCACCGGCCGCTCCTGGTCGACCTGGGCTGACCCCACGGCTGTCACCCGTCGTCATCCCCGCCGGGTCGTCACACCGCCGCTGACGTAGCCGGCGACGGCGCGTCCGAGATGGTCGATCGCGTCGCGGGTGCCGACGGCGACCAGGGTGTCGCCGTAGCGCAGGTCCCGCCGGGCGTCGGGCCTGAGGACGGGGTGGCCGTCGCGCAGGACCGCCACCACGACGGCGTCGGTGCGCAGACTGCCCAGCGGGCGACCGTCGTAGTCGCTGCCGGCGGGAACCGGCACCCGGGCCACCGTGACGGCGTCCACGTCCGCGCCGCCGTCGGGCACCAGGTCGATGACCGCTGTCGCCGCGAGCAGGTTGGCCAGGTGGTGGGCCGCCACCGGCGACAGCGTCGCCGCGGCACGGACGTCGGTCGGGTCGTCGCGGTCGTACAGGGCGATGTCACGGGCGCCGTTGGGGTGGCAGATCACGCCGAGTCGGGTGCCATCGCCGGTGACGAACGAGTACGAGACGCCGATTCCGGGGAGGGCGATTCGTTCGATTTCCATGACGGACTCCTCCTTGATGGTTCCGCACGCCGGTCGGGGTCGCCGTACTCGCCGTGCCAGTGGGCCAGCCGCCCGGCGCGGCTGACCGCCCGCAGTCGGCGTTCGGTGGCCTCACGCACCGTCGGGGTGGTGAGGACGAGCAGATCGTCGCCGGTGCGCAGCCGGGTGTCCGTCGCGGGAACGAACGCGACGCCGTCGCGCACCACCAGCGGGGCCACCGCGGGCGTGGGCAGCCGCAGCTCGTCCAGGTACGTGCCGTGCAGTTTCGAACCCGCGGTGATGGTGACGTTGATGAGGTCGGCGTCGATGTTGTCCAGCGGGGCGATCTCGACCTGCAGGTCCGGGCCGACGCGGTGGGGGGCCAGCCCGAGGCGTTGCGCGAGCCACGGCAGCGACGGCGCCTGGATCGCGGTGAACACCACGACGAGCACGAAGACGATGTTGAACACGACCATGGCACCGGGGGTGCCGGCCACCACCGGCACCGTGGCCAGCACGATCGGCACGGCGCCGCGCAGCCCCGCCCAGGACAGGAACACCTGCTCGCGTAGCGGGATGCGGAACGGCAACAGGGTCAGCAGCACCGAGACGGGCCGGGCGATGAGCAGCAGGGCGGCGCCGACCACCAGCGCCGGCACGATCGCCGCCGGCAGGTCGGCCGGCGACACCAGCAGACCCAGCATGACGAACAGGCCGATCTGCGCGATCCAGCCGAGCCCTTCGGCCAGCGACTCGGTGGCGCGCCGGTGCGGCAGGCCGGCGTTGCCGAGCACCAGACCCGCCAGGTACGCGGCGATGAAGCCGCTGGCCTGCAGCAGGCCGGAGCCGGCGAACGCGAGCACCCCGCACGCGAACGTGGCGATCGGGTACAGCCCCGAGGTGGGCAGGGTGAGCCGGCGCAGCAGCCACACCGCCGCCATCCCCACCCCGACGCCGGCGAGCGCGCCGACCACCAGTTGGTAGCTCATCTGGGCGAGCATCCCGCCCGGGGACAGCGTGCTCAGACTCGTCGCGCTGAACGCCAGCACCAGGATGAACGTGGGCGCGTCGTTGAGCCCCGACTCCGCCTCCAGCAGGTTGCTCAGCCGACGGGGCAGCGGCACGGCGCGCAGCACCGAGAAGACGGCGGCCGCGTCGGTGGACGAGACGATCGCGCCGAGCAGCAGCGACAGCTGCCATCCCAGGCCGAGCAGGTAGTGCGCCGCCGCGGCGGTGACGGCGACGCTGATGAACACCGCAAGGGTGGCGAGCGCGGTCGCCGGGCGCAACACCCGCCGCACGTCGCTGACCCGGGTGGTCAGGCCGCCCTCGACGAGGATCACCGCGAGGGCGGCCAACCCGAGCGCCTGCGCCAACGCGGCGTCGTCGAACGGCAGCCCGAGCCCACCCTCGCCGAGCAGCAGCCCGACACCCAGGTACGCCAGCAGCACCGGCATCCCGGCCTTCGCGGCGATCTTCGCGGCGCCCACGCTGACCAGCGCCACCAGCGTCCCGGCTGCCAGCAGCAGATACAGCGACGGCAGCGTCACGGAGCGCCGCCCAGGACGAAGTAGCGCAGCCACACGTACACGCCGGCGAGCACGACGGTGACGACGGTCAGCAGCAGACCGTCGCGGGTGAACCGCCAGAACGAGATCGGCTCCCCGGCTCGCTGCGCCAGACCGACCATCACCACGTTCGAGGCGGCGGCGACCACTGTGGCGTTGCTGCCGAGCCCCGCGCCGAGCGCGAGCGACCACCACAGCATGCCGGCCTGTTCCATGCCGCCGTTCGCCGCGACGAGCTGCTCGATGATCGGGCTGATGGCGGTCACCGACGGGATGTTGTCCACCAACGCCGACATGAGCGCCCCGCCGCCGATCAGGGTCAACGACGCGCCGAGCAGGTTGTCGCCGACCGCGTCGGTGGCGAAGGTGCCGACCACCTGGATCACGCCGGTGTCGACCAGGGCCCCGACCATGATGAACAGGCCGGCGAAGAACGCCAGGGTGGGCCACTCCACGTCCCGGACGACGCTGCCCGGCTCCAGCCGTGACACCCCCAGCAGAACGACACCGCCGGTCAGCGCGATCACCGCCGGTTCCAGATGCAGGACGGTGTGCAGACCGAACCCGGCGAGGACGAAGGCGAGAACGATGCCGCTGTACAGCAGCAGGCGCGGTTCGCGGATCGCGTCGCGTTCCCGCATCGCCAGCACCGGCCCGACCCGCTCCGGGTGGTACGTCAACGCCGACCGGAAGATCACCCGGCAGAACAGCAACAGAACACCCAGCAGCACGATGACCAACGGCGTCAGGTGCACCAGGAACGCGTTGAACGACAGCCCGGCCCGCGCCGCGATGATGATGTTCGGCGGATCACCGATCAGCGTCGCCGTGCCGCCGATGTTCGCCGCGAACACCTCCGCCAGCAGGAACGGCACCACCGGCACACCCAGCTGCCGACACACGGAGATGGTCACCGGGGCAACGAGCAGGACCGTGGTGACATTGTCCAGCAGCGCCGACGCGGCAGCCGTGATCAACACCAGGATGACCATGAGCCGGTACGGTCGCCCACGGGCCCGCTTCGCCGCCCAGATCGCCAGATACTCGAACACGCCGGTACGACCGAGCACCGACACGATGATCATCATGCCGATGAGCAGGAAAATAACCCGCCAGTCGATGCCCGTGTCGGTGGAGAAGAACGCCTCCTGCGTACCGGTCAACCCGACCGCGAGCATCAACACCGCGCCGCCCACCGACGCGGCCACCCGATCCACCCGGTCCGTCGCGATCAACGCGTACACGACAGTGAACACCGCCACCGCCAACCAGCCCGCCGTGGTCATCCACCGCCCCCCTCCCCACGGACCCCGAAGGCCCGCCCGCCGTCTGTCCCTTTACCGTTGCCAACCGGGGGCACTGCTGACATCGGGGCCAACACTCATTCCAGGGCGGTCAGCAGGGGACAACATGGGAGCCAGCCCCCATGGACACCCACTCGACGCCCACGAGATCCTGAGGTACCGGAGCGTCGACCCACCCGGGGGCAGCCGCGCCCGCGACGATGGAAGGGCGGAGACGACAGGGGGAGGTTCGACGCGGTGTCGCTGTTCTGGCGGATCTTCCTGATCAACGCCGCGGTCCTCACCGCGGCGACCGTCCTGGTCCTGCTGGGCCCCGTGACGGTGTCGACCCCGTTCGTCCTCACCGAGGCACTCATCCTCAGCGGCGGCCTGGTCGTCATGCTCGTCGCGAACGCGCTGCTGCTGCGCGTCGGCCTGGCACCCCTGCAACGCCTCACCCGGGCGATGACCACCATCGACCTGCTGCGCCCCGGCCCCCGCCCCGCGGTCACCGGACACGCCGGCATCGCCGCCCTGATCAGCACGTTCAACGCCATGCTCGACCGACTCGAAGCCGACCGCGCCGCCAGCAACGCCCGCGCGCTGTCCGCCCAGGAGAACGAGCGGCGGCGCATCGCCCAGGAACTGCACGACGAGATCGGCCAGACACTCACCGCCGTCCTGCTGCAGATCAGCCGCGTCGCCGACAACGCCCCACCCGAGCTACGACCCGAACTGCACCAGGTGCAGGAAACCACCCGCGACAGCCTCGACGAGATCCGCCGCATCGCCCGCCGCCTGCGACCCGGCGTCCTGGAAGAACTCGGACTGATCGCCGCCCTGCGCTCCCTGTTCGCGGAGATCTCCCACCACAGCGGCCTGCAGATCCGCCGAGACTTCGCACCCGATCTACCCGTACTCACCGAGGAAGTCGAATTGGTGCTCTACCGCGTGGCCCAGGAAGGCCTCACCAACGTCGCCCGGCACGCCAACGCCAGCCGCGTCGACATCACCCTCATCCCACACGGCAACGGGGTGCGGCTACGCATCCGCGACGACGGACGCGGCATCGCCGGCCAACCGGAAGGCGCCGGCATCCGCGGCATGCGCGAACGGGCGCTGCTCGTCGGCGCCCACCTCAGCATCGGCCCCGGCCCCGCCGGCGGCACCGAGGTCACCCTCGACGTACCCGACCCGGCAGGCCTGGCATGAGCGCGCCCATCCGCATCCTGCTCGCCGACGACCACGCACTGGTACGCCGCGGCGTACGCCTCATCCTCGACGGCGAACCCGACCTGACCGTCGTCGCCGAGGCCAGCGACGGCGCCGAAGCCCTCGAACAAGCCCGACTGCACCAACCGGACCTGGCCATCCTCGACATCGCCATGCCCCGGCTCACCGGCCTGCAAGCCACCCGTGAACTCGTCAGACAGCAACCGGGCCTGCGGGTACTGATCCTGACCATGTACGACAACGAACAGTTCTTCTTCGAAGGCCTCCGAGCCGGCGCCAACGGATACGTCCTCAAATCCGTCGCCGACCGCGACCTCGTCGAGGCGTGCCGGGCCGCCATGCGCGACGAACCGTTCCTCTACCCCGGCGCCGTCACCGCCCTGATCCGCAACTACCTCGACCGCGTCCGCAACGGCGAACCCGTACCCGAACGCGCCATCACCGGCCGCGAGGAGGAGATCCTCAAACTCGTCGCCGAAGGGCACTCCTCGAAGGAGATCGCCGAACTGCTGTTCATCAGCATCAAGACCGTCGAGCGGCACCGCAGCAACCTGCTGCAGAAACTGGGCCTCCGCGACCGGCTCGACCTCACCCGATACGCCATCCGCGCGGGCCTCATCGAACCCTGACCACCACCGACACCCGCCAGCGGCGGCCACCGGGGGAGCGGCAGGCCCAGCCGCAAGATTCCCTCAAGATCATTGCATAGACGATCTCCGACGACCATGCTGATCGAATCGCGCCACGATCAACTAGTCGGAGGCCACATGCGACACCAGCGACCCCTAGCGATCGCCGTAGCCACACTCCTCACCCTCACCCTCACCACCGCACCCACCCCCGCCAACGCCCAGAGCGCGGCAGCACCCAACCAGGTCACCAACCTCACCATCCGCCAAGCCGACGGGTACGCCACCCTCGCCTGGCAACCCGTCGACGGGGCAACCGACTACCAGATCGAACGCACCGCCGTCGACGCCACCGGCACCCCCACCGGCGCACCCACCATCGTCGGCATCTGGCGCCCCAACCGCCAGATCAACCAACAGGCACCCACCTTCGCCGACGCCGGATTCAACCCCGGCGACACCTTCCAGTGGCGGGTACGCGCCCGCGCCGGCACCACCGAACAGCCCTACTCCGACCCGGTCGTCGCCACCACCACCGCACCCTGGGGCAACCCCGACACCCCCGGCGAGCAACTGCGCACCCAGTGGGAAACCGCCCACGCCGCCCAGTACACCAGCGACACCGACGAGTACGCCTACACCGCCGCCATCGACGCCCTCAGCGACCGCGTCCGCGTCGTCGAACTCGGCCGCACCGTCCAGAACCGACCGATCAACATGCTGGTCATCGGTTACCCCACCCCCGCGACCACCCCAGAGGCCGTCGCCGCCACCGCACCCGTGGCCATCAACTGCAACGTGCACGGCAACGAACCGGGCGACCGCGAAGCCTGCCTCATCATGGCCCGGCAACTCGCCTTCAGCACCGACCCCCGCATCACCGACCTGCTCAGCCACACCACCGTCCTGATCGTCCCCACCATCAACGGCGACGGCCGCGCCAACAACACCCGCGGCAACTCCACCGGCCAGGACCTCAACCGCGACTACTCACTGATCCGCCAGCCGGAAACCGCCGCGTACATCAAGATGGTCCGCGACTACCGACCCGTCGCCGGCTACGACGGCCACGAGTTCGGCAACTCCCGCGCCGGCGACCTGCCGATGCTGCCACCCCGACACCAGAACGTCGCCCAACCCATCTTCGACCAGTCCCAGGACATGATCGAAGGCCACATGTACACCAAGGGCGCCGAAGCCGGCTGGTGGGCCTGCCCCTACGGCTGCGAAGGCGGCGGCAACGTCGGCCTCAGCGAGGAAACCATCCTGCGCAACACCCTCGGCCTCAAGAACGTCGCCAACTCCCTGCTGGAACTGCGCAGCTCCGGCGGACAGACCCGACCCGACGAGGGCAACACCGCCAACAACCGACGCCGCAAGACCTACTCGGCCCTGTGGACCTTCCACCAGTTCCTGGACTACCACCGCGCCGACCGCAACGACATCCTCACCTCCCGCGCCGAGTCCATCGAAATCCAGGCCGCCAACACCGGCCGCCTCGTCTTCCGCGGCTCCCGACCCATCCCCGCCCACCCCGCCCCGCACCCCGGCGACAGCCCGCCGCCGCTCGACGCCCCCCGCGCCGACCTCATCCTCGACAACGCCCCCTGCGCCTACAAGCTCACCGACGAGCAGTACAACGGCGCACGCACCGACGGACCAGGCGGCGTCGGCACCACCGTCGCCCAGCGCATCGCCGCACACGGCTGGCAGGTCATCAAGACCAACGACGGCTGGTACGTCCCCCTCAACCAGCCCGAACGCGGCCTCATCCCGCTGCTGCTCGACACCCAGGGCGTCGAGAAGCTGACCGACGGCGAACGCGTCTACCCCACCCTCACCGGCCGACGCAACGGACCACTGACCGTCACCGGCTTCACCTGCGCCGCCGACGCCACCATCAACGGCCCCGTCACCGTCCAGCCCGGCGCGGCACTCGTCGCGACCGCAACGACAATCAGCGGACCCGTCAGCGCCAACCGCGCCGCCGGCGTCGTCCTCGCCGACAGCACCGTCAACGGCCCGCTGCAGATCACCACCACCAACGCGATCTCCATCATCGACGTCACCATCGCCGGCCCGGCCAGCCTCACCGGCAACACCACCGGCACCACCGCGGCACTGCTCGCCGGCAACACCATCCGCGGCCCGCTCAACTGCACCGCGAACAGCACCGCCCCGACCAACCTCGGCGTCGCCAACACCGTGCACGGCCCGCGCACCAACCAGTGCGCGGCACTGTGACCATCAGCTAGCCGAGCCGGCGTGCCGGCGGTGCGAGGCCACCACGCCCCGCACCGCCGGCACACCCCACCCCCCAACCCCGACCCGTGGAGCCCGCCGTGTCGAACCCGTCCCGCGCTCTGCACCTGGTTGCCGTGGCCCTGCTGCTGACCCCGGTCGCCTGCACCACCACAACGGACCCGAAGCCACCGCGCGACACCACCAGCGCCACCCAGGTCACCGGGCCGCTCTGCGCCGCCCTGCCCACCGGCACCGACCCCGGCAACCCGAGCTTCCTCGCCGACCAACCCGTCGACCAGGCACTGCGGTGGATCCCCACCCTCACCACGTTCGAAGCGGCCCTGCGCACCAGCGGCGCCCTCACCGACCTGCCCACCGGCACCGACGTCACCATCCTCGCCCCCTCCGACGACGCCTTCGCCGCCACGTTTTCCGAGGACAACTGGGACGACCTGATGACCCGCCACACCGACCAGCTCCGCACCCTGCTCAAGGCACACCTGATCACCGGAACCCACACCATCGACGACCTGGTGACCGCCGGCACCACCACCACCCTCGACGGCACCACCGTCACCGTCACCCGCACCGGACCCACCGCCCGCCTCGCCGACCGGGCCGACGCCGTGTGCGCCGACTACCGGGCCACCAACGCCCGCATCCACATCATCAACGCGGTCCTCGGCGCACTGCCCAAAACCGCCGGCGACACCGACGAGCGGGCCCACTGACCGCGCTCACCGCTCCTCCCGCACCGGCACCAGCGCGGCCAACGCCCGGTTGGTGCGGTTGGCCCGCACCGCGTCGCGCTGCTGAACGGCCGTCACCTCGATGTACGTCTGCGACGACGCCAACGACGCGTGCCCCAGCAACCGCATGATCTCCGCCGCGCTCGCCCCGTCCTCGGCCAACCGGGTCGCGAAGGTGTGCCGCAACGCGTGCAACCGCGCTCCCCGCGGCACCCGGTCACCGACGCCCGCCCGCCGAAAACACGACTCCACCAGATACTGCAGCCCACCCCGGCGCAGCGGCTCACCACGCCGATCCACCAGCAACGCCGAGTCCGGCCGCACCGACCGCGAACCGAAGCGCCGCACCCGACTGTCCAGGTAGTCCCGCAGCACCCGGTCCAGGTCCGCCTCGATCGGCACCACCCGGGGCCGCCCACCCTTGCCGAGCACCTCGATGCGCCGCTCACCAGGCCGACCCGCCAGCGAGCCGACCCGCAACGCCAGCAGCTCCGACAGGCGCAGCCCCGCGCACAGCGCCACCGCCAGCACCGCCACGTCCCGCTCCGGCCACGGGTCACGCTGCCGGCCGTCGTCGCGGGCGACCGCCGCGAGCAGCACCTCGGGGGTGTCCGCGCCGCGCAGCGGCTTCGGCTGGGGGAGGAGCGCCCGGGGCCGTCCGACCGCCGGCATCGGGTTGCCCGCCACCACCCCGTCGGCGACCAGGAAGGTGAAGAAACTGTTCCAGGTGGACCAGGCCCGGTGCACCGACGCGGGCGCCCGGGGAGCGGCGAAGCGGGCGAAGGCCGCCCGCATGACGCGGGGGGAGAGGTCGGTGATCAACAGCTCGTCGAGGGGGAGGGGAGTGGCGTCACCGTCGGCGACCAGGGCGGCCACCGCGTACAGGTCCCGACGGTAGGCAGCCAGGGTGTGGGGGGAGGGCTTGCCGGTGGCGCGAGCGGTCAGGAACTCCTCGATCAGCGCTCCGAGCGATTCGTCCTTTTTGTCATGCATAAGGGATATTATGCAGTATTTTCGCGTTCCCGGGAAGTGGCGGCGGGCGACCGCCGGGCGAGGGGGAGCCGACCCACCCAGGGCAGGTGCCGACGCTGTAGAACCCTCGACAGCAGCCGACCGGCGTTACCCACCGCCGGCCGCTGCGGGCGAAACCGAGTGAAGTCGATCGAGGAGCCCGTATCCTGCGCGGCATGACGTCGCCCGTCACCACCTGCCCGCGCTGTGGTCGGCCCGGTACGGCCACCGCCGACCGGGAGCCGGGCGGCCCGACGGATCTGATCTGCCCCGAAGGGCACCAGTGGCGGGCCGCCGGACGACCCGGGTGGGCTCGCTACGCGTCGCCGGGCCTCATCAGGCAGCCCGGCGCGGACGCATCGACCGTGACGCCACTCAAAGAGGTCGACAAGGACGGGCGCCGCTGGCGGATCGGCACCGCCGGCGACGTCGCCTGGTTCGCCGGGCAGACCACGCAGGGCCTCTCGATCACCGCCGCGATCCCGCCGGTGTTCGACGCGTACGCCACGTTCCATCCGCCCGACGGCGTCGGTTTCGCCGCCCACGAACGTGCCGTGGTGGACGAGTTGGTCGCGTGCACCCCGGACCAGCCCTGGTGGCTGGGCTACCTCGACACCGGCGCCCACGACGTCGTCTTCCCGCGCGCCCCGAGGGTGTCGCTCTACTCGGAGTATCCGTACGTGCTGGTCGAAGCCGGACCTGAACAGGCACTGACCTGGAGGGTCGGTCACATGCGCGGCGATGGCCCGCTGCCGGATCTGTTTTTTCCGGCGGATCGCTCGTGGCTCGTCTCCGCGCTGTGGGACGACACCTGGACCGACTTCGGCGCCAGCGCCGCTGTGGTTGCCCGCCTGCAGCGCAATCCGCTGGTCGCCGCCCGCCCCGTCAGCCTGGACGAGGACGCGTGCCCGCCCGGACTGACCCGCGAGTGACCACTGCCGAGGGGACCGTCAGATAACGGTACTTTACATAATGTGCATTATCGAATCGCGGTGGGAACGGCTGGACAGGGGACAGCCATGAATCCCCGCACGACGTAGCGTCATCAGTGGTCGCTGTCTCGTGAACTGTTGGCACGCGCACCAGTCAGACCTCACAGCAGACCAGGAGGAGACGCGGCGTGGGGATGGTCGAGACGGCGTTGCTGCGCCTGGCCGGCTCGGTGGTGACACCGGCAGTGAAACGGTGGCTGGGACGCCGCCGGGAACACCGGGAACGTGAGACGCCGCTCATCGAGCTGATCGGCTCCGGGATCACCGATGACCTCGGCCTGCGCCGGGCGGGCCGGCGGTTGGACGACATCGTCGACACCGTCTACGAACGCCTGCAGCCACTGGTTCGCCGCCGGGAGCCGGCGCTGCCCGACAACGAGATCGCCGCCGCCCTGAACGCGGTGGCCGACACGCTGCGCGACGCGGACCTGTCCGACGCCGCGGTGTTCGCCGACGACGTCGACCCCGCACTGATGGCCACCCGACTGCGCCGGCAACTGCCCGACGTTCCCGCGCGGGCGGGTCTGAGCGAGGCGGCAGCACACCTGTACGGACGGGTCCTCGACGAGTGCTGCACCTGCCTGACCCAGTTGGTGGTGCAACTCCCCCCGTTCCAGGGTCGCGCCACCGTGCAGACCCTGGAACGGCTGTCCGCGGTGGCCGACAGCCTGACCCAGGTCCTGGCCCGGCTGCCGGTGACCAGTCTGGACGCCCCGACCGGGACCAGTCATGACGCCCAGTTCCGGACCCGGTACCTGGCCCACCTGCTCACCGTGCTGGATCATCTGGAGCTGTTCGGCGTCGACGTGCACCGCTACCGGTTGCGTACCCCGTTGAGCATCGCGTACATCAGCCTGGCCGTCACCGGCGGCACCACCCGTGGCCTGCGCCGCAGTGGGTTCCGCTGGGGTCCCGGCCTGCTGCGCTCCGACGGCGGTGGTGGTGACAGCGCTTCGGTACGGGCCGAGCAGGCCCTTGGCGACGCGGCGCGGGTCCTGCTGCGTGGTGACGCCGGCTCCGGCAAGACCACTCTGATGCAGTGGATCGCGGTCACCGCGGCCCGGCACGGGTTCACCGGAGAACTCGACACCTGGAACGGGCGTACCCCGTTCCTGATCCGGCTGCGGGACCACGTCGCGCAGCCATTGCCTCCCCCGCAACGGTTCCTCGACCTGATCGCCGCCACGATCGCCGGGCTGATGCCTCCCGGCTGGGTGCACCGCCAACTCGGCACCGGGGCGATCCTGTTGGTCGACGGCGTCGACGAGGTGCCCGAGGGCCAACGGCGGACGGTCCGTGACTGGCTGCACGGCCTGCTGTCCGCCTACCCGGACCTGCGGGTCGTGGTCACCTCCCGGCCGGCTGCCGCGTCGGCCCGGTGGCTGGACACCGAAGGTTTCACCTCGGTGTTTCTGGAGCGGATGGGGCCGGCCGACGTCAAGGCGCTGATCCGGCACTGGCACGAGGCCGTCCGGCGCGCCGCCGACCTGCCCTGCGAACCCCATCTGCTGCCCGGCTACGAACAGCGGCTGCTCGCCCAGCTCGACGGCAGCGCCCACCTGCAGAACCTCGCCGGCAGCCCGCTGCTCTGCGCGATGCTGTGCGCGCTGAACCTGGACCGGGACAGCAACCTGCCCCGCAACCGGATGGACATCTACCAGGCTGCCATCGACATGCTGCTGCACCGCCGCGACTCCCAACGCGGAGTTCCCACCGCGCTGCCGGAACTGACCAGCCGCGACCAGGCGCAGCTGTTGCAGGAGGTCGCCTGGTGGATGACCCAGAACAGCCGCACCGAGCTCACCCGCGCCGAGGCGACGCAGCGCTTCGCGCATCGGTTGGCTGGGATCCGGCACATCACCGCCCCCGTCGCCGCCGTGCTCGAGCACATGATCCAACGCAGTGGGGTTTTGCGTGAGCCGGTGCCCGACCGCATCGACTTCGTCCATCGCACCTTTCAGGAATACCTGGCTGCCCGGGAGGCCGCCGACCAGGGGCACACCGGTGCCCTCCTTGAGCACGCCCATCTCGACACCTGGCGCGAAACCATCATTCTGGCCGCCGGTCACGCCAACGCGCCGGTCCGCAGGCAGCTCCTCGCCGGCCTGCTCGCGCTCGCCGACGAGCGACCGAAGCAGGCCCGAAGGTTGCGGCTGCTCGCCGCGGCGTGCCTGGAAACCGCGCCAGCGGTCGATCCGGAAGTCCTCACCCGGATCCGTTCCCACCTGCGTGAGCTGCTGCCCCGGTCCGTCGCCGAAGCCCGGTCCCTGGCGGCAGTCGGAGAACCGCTGCTCGCCGAGCTGCCGGCGGATCTCAGCACGTTGAGTGAGGCCCAGGCCGCCGCCACGGTCAGGGCTGTGGCGCTGGTCAACGGTCCCGATGCGCTCGCCACCCTCGCCCGCTACGGCACCGACCCGCGACCTCGCGTCCAGCAGCAGCTCATCACGGCGTGGGAGTACTTCGACCCCGCCGACTACGCCGACCGGGTCCTCGCTGACGCCCCGCTTGAGGGTGGCATGGCAACGATCCGCAGTGCAGCCCTGCTCCCCGCGCTGCCCCGGCTGCGTCATCTCGCCAAGACGGTCGTTATCACCGATCAGAAGGTGGACCTGGCCCAGTTGTCGGACGTGCCGCATCTGACCGAAGTTCACTTGACCGCGAGAGGGGTTGTTGGCGACCTTGGGCATCTGGCCAGGAATGTCGACCTGGTCAGTATTTGGTTGGATGCCGATCAGCAACTGTTGAATCTCTCCTCGCTGCGAGGGTTGCCCAGACTTACCAACCTGGCCTTGTGGGGCCTTGCACCTGATCAAGACCTCATCGCGCTCGCCTCTTTGCGGCAGCTGCACTGGCTTGCCTTGGGCGGTGTGGAGGTTCGCGACAGTCTCTTCGCTGAGCTCACCGCGCTGAGATTCCTGAGCTGCAGTCCATCCCCGCTGTGGGATCCGGCGATGCTCGATCCTCTGCAGAACCTGACGCAGCTGGCGCTCTATGCCAGCGAGGAGCCTGCCGGCGGGATTCGTGAGCTGGCGGTGAGGCTCCGCCACCTGAAAGTCACGTACGTGTCGTTGGGCGGGTGCGCCTGGCTGACCGACCTGGCCGCGCTGGCCTCGATCGACACACTGACCGAGTTGGTGATTGAAGGGACACCCGTCACCGACCTGAGTCCGTTGGCCGGGCTACCTCAGCTTGGCTGGCTGAGCATCGGCAACCATCAGCACTTGTTCGACCTCACTCCGCTTGCCGGACTGACGGAGCTCAAGGATCTCCGGATCTATGGTTCGGTGCCGGGACTCGACCTGACGCCGCTACACGGAAAACCCATGACCGTGCATCTCTCGCGAAGCGTCGAGCTGGCCGATACCGCGCCCCCGGACGGGGTGCGCATCAAACGCTTCGGGTGAGTGATGGGAGGCTGGGCGAACCCCGTGACCTCGTGGGCGGGGTCCGCTCCCCCACTGACGCGTCTCAGTCTCGGGTGCGGTGCAGCCAGTCCTGGGTGAGCGATCGCAGCAGGGCGGGTTGTTCGTACGGCAGGTAGTGCCCGGCTGTGTCGATCACGGTGTAGGTGCCGCGCGGGTAGTGGCGCATGGCGCGGAACTGGTCGGCGTAGCCGATGATGCGGTCCTGCCGGCCGGTGATCACGCTGACCGGGCCGTCGAAGACGACGTCGGCGTCCTCGTCGGGTAGCGCGTAGCCGGGCCCGGTCTGGAGTTTCTCTTGGAAGGCCGGGTCGCCGGGGCCGCCGGAGTTCAGTGCCGCCAGCACCGTCGCGACGACGGCCGGGGTGCGGTGGCCCAGTGCGGCGTCGAGGTGTTCGTGCAGGGCGGCGGGGGCGTCGTCGAGCCAGCCGGTGGGTGCGTCGAGTGGTGGGTCGGCGGGCAGGGTCCGGGTGTGGCGGGCGATGGTGACGCCGGGGCAGACGAGGAGCAGGCCGCGGACGAGGTCGGGTCGTTGGCGGGCGATGCCGGCGGCCAGGTACGCGCCGTAGGAGCTGCCGGCGAGCAGGGCTGGCGCGTCGAGGTGCTGGTCGAGCCAGGCGCAGACGGTGTCCAGCGTCGCCTGGGAGGTGGGTGGGCAGTGTGCGGGGGTGTCTCCGTGGCCGGGCAGGTCCAGGTAGATCTCGCGGAGGCCCGCGCCGGCGAGGGCGGGGCTGAGGGCGGCGGCCGTGGCGGCGCGGCTCATGCTGAACATCGGTAGGCACACCACCGCTGGTCCAGTGTCTGCTGATTGGTCGAACGCCAGGTTCATGGCGGGGTCCTTGTTGGAGTCGGCGGTGGTTGGCTGCTTCACCGTCTCATGGGCGGTGGCCGGCCCGCGCGCCGTCGAGGTCGAGGGGCCGGCTCTGGACCCCGGTGTTGACGGCGTTGGGCACCGGCCGTTTCGGCCGGTGCCCACCAACGAACAGCGGCGCGGTACGGCTCAGCGCCAGGGCACCTGTGGGGACGGGTAGAAGTCGACCTGTTGCAGCCGCCAGCGGGGTGCCTGCTCCCCCAGCCGGGTTCGGAACGATTCCCAGTCGTGGCTGGCGGAGGTGGACCAGCCGAGTTCGGCGATCGCGGGTAGGCGGGGGAAGGCCATGTATTCGATGTCGTCGAGGGTGCGCAGGGTTTCGGACCACAGGGGTGCCTCGACGCCGAGGATGGCGTTCTCGCCGACGCCGGTGACCCGGGTGGCAGGGTCCCAGCCGTACGCGTCGGACACCTCGATCAGGCCGGCCCAGCGCAGGCCGAGGCGGGTGTTGGCGTCGTACTTCATGTCCAGGTAGGCCTTGTTGGCCGGGGACATGATGATTTTGTTGCCGCGGGCGGCGGCCGCGGCGAGGCTGGCGTTGGTGGTGCCGGTGCCCCAGAACTGGGCGACAGCGTCGGTGGGCGGGTCGGCCTGGGTGATCTCGTTCCATCCGGAGGCGCGTTTGCCGTACTTGGCGACCAGGGGCAGGACCCGGTTCATGAAGGTGCGGTAGTCCTCGTCGGTGGTCGCGTGGGCTTCGTCGCCGCCAATGTGCAGGAACGGTCCGGGGGTGATGGCGGCGACCTCGCGGATGACGTCCTCGACGAATCGGTAGGTGAGTTCGTCGTTGATGCACAGGGAGCTGTAGCCGACCGCCATGTCGGTGCGCGGGGGCGGCGCGACGCCGTCGCAGTTGAGTTCGGGGTATGTCGACTGGGCGGCGTTGGTGTGCCCGGGCATGTCGATCTCGGGGATGATCGTGATGTGTCGCGCGGCGGCGTAGGCGACGACGGCCTGGTAGTCGGCCTTGGTGAGGTATCCGGGGCCGGCGCCGTCGACTCCGGTGCCGGGTCCGCCGCCGACGGTGGTGAGGCGGGGCCAGGAGTCGATCTGGATGCGCCAGCCCTGGTCGTCGGTCAGGTGCAGGTGCAGGTAGTTGATTTTGTACTGGCTGAGCAGGTCCACGTAGGCGGTGATGTCGTCCACTGTGTGGAAGTGCCGGGCGAGGTCGAGCATCGCACCCCGGTAGGCGAAGCGTGGGTAGTCGATGATTCGTCCGCCGGGGACTGTCCAGGTGATGCGCTGCCGGTCGGGTGCCTCGATCTGGGCGGGGAGCAGTTGGCGCAGTGTCTGGGTGCCGGCGAACAGGCCGGCGGGGGTGTTGGCGCGGATGGTGACGCCGCGGCGGGTGACGTCGAGTTGGTAGCCCTGCTGGCCGATGCGGTCGTCGGTGCCCTCGATGAGCAGGGCGATCTCGGGTAGCGGGGTGGAGCGTACGGGCAGGACGGGCAGGGGGTAGCCGGTGGCGGGGCGCAGGGTGGTGGCGAGTTGGTGGCCGATCTGCCGGGCGGCGGTGGAGCCGGGGGTGGTGCGGATGACGGTCAGCGGGGTGATCCGGAAGGCGTTGTGCGCGTCGGGTCGGGTTTCGACGGGTGCGGGGATAACGTCGCTGAGCTGCCGGGCTGGTGTGGTGGGTACCGCGGCGGGGGCGGGTGTGGCGGGCAGGGTGAGTGGGAGCGCGAGTGCGGCTATGGCCAGCAGCCGTGTGGTGTGTCGGCGACGCACGGTACCTCCAGGCCTCGTCATGATCGACCTTCGTCGATTAGAATCGCAGGCTACCGGCGCCCTGCCTGTACTGTAAACCTTCCTTAAGGTAAGGGCGTGTCGAGACAGCGTTGTCGCCGACCTCACGTGTGCCGCTCGCGGGGGAATTCCCGCGGCGGGTCGTGCCGTTGTCCGTTCGGAAGATCAGAAGCACATGATCGAATGGAAGTGCCATGCACATGCGCTCAGACGCGGTAGTGCTGTTCGGCGTCACGGGAGATCTCGTCTCGAAGAAGCTGTTCCCGGCGCTGTACGAGTTGACCCGGCGCGACCGCCTCGACGTCCCGGTGATCGGCGTGGCCCGCTCCCCCTGGGATGATCAGCAACTGGTCACCATGGCGCGCAAGTCGGTCACCGAGGCCAACGACGAGATCGACGACGAGACCTTCGACCGGCTCGCGGACAACCTCTCGATGATCTCCGGCAACTACGCCGACCCGGCGACGTACGAGCGGCTGGCGAAGCGGCTGCGCGACGCCGAGCGGCCGGTCTTCTACCTGGCGATCCCTCCGGCGGTGTTCGGTTCCGTCGTCGAGGGCCTGGCGGCCGTGGGTCTGGCCGACCGGGGTCGGGTGATCGTGGAGAAGCCGTTCGGGCGTGACCTGGAGTCCTCCCGCGAGCTGGATCGCACGCTGGGCGCGGCCTTCGCGCCGGAGCGGGTGTTCCGTATCGACCACTACCTCGGCAAGGAAGCCGTCGAGGGGCTCTACGCCTTCCGGTTCGCCAACCGGCTGTTCGAGCCGTTGTGGAACAACGAGCACATCGACAACATCCAGGTCACCCTCGCCGAGGGTTTCGGCACGCAGGGTCGGGCCGGCTTCTATGACACGGTGGGCGCGACCCGGGACGTGCTGCAGAACCACATCCTGCAGGTCGTCGCGCTCATCGCGATGGAGGCGCCGGCCAGCGAGGACACCGTGGCGTTCCGGGAGGCGGAGGCCGCGGTGCTGCGGCAGATCGCGCCGCTGTCGCCGCAGTCCACCGTCCGGGGGCAGTACGCCGGCTACCGCGACGAGCCGGGCGTGGCCCCGGATTCCAACACCGAGACGTTCGTGGCGACCCGGTTGACCGTCGACTCGCCCCGCTGGGCGGGTGTGCCGTTCTACCTGCGTACCGGCAAGTCCCTGCCGGGGACGGCGACGGAGGTCGTGGTCGAGTTCAAGCAGCCGCAGCGCTCGCTGATTCCGGCCGAGCGGGGCACGGCGACCGCGGCGAACCTGCTGCGCTTCCGGCTGGGGCGCGGTGACGGCATCACCATGTCGATCCAGGCGAAGAGCCCGGGCGCCGAGGTGGCGAGCCGACCGGTGGACCTGTCCGTCGACTTCGGTGCCGCTCTTGGTCGTCGCCAGGAGGCGTACGAGCGGCTGCTCGACGACGCCATGGACGGGCAGCACCTGCGCTTCGCGCGGGCCGAGACGATCGAGCAGGAGTGGCGCATCGTCGAGCCGATCCTGGATCTGCCGACGCCCGTGCGGTCGTACGAGAAGGGCAGCTGGGGTCCGGCGGACGCCGACGCGCTGGCTGGCGGCTGGCATGTCCCGGACCTGCGCTAGCTGCCGACGCCGCGGCGCGCGGGTGGCTGACTGACCGCTCAGCTCAGCGGAGCGACCGTCCGGCGACGGTGAGGTTTGCCGCTCACGAGTGCGCTGGGCACGTTGGGGGCGACGTTTCTCGTCCTCACCGAGAGGAAGCAGCGCATGCTTTCCGCACTCGATCGTCGGCACACCGTCGCGCCGCCCGGCTACAGCCGCTGGCTCATCCCCCCGGCGGCGTTGGCCATCCACCTCTGCATCGGTCAGGTCTACGCCACCAGCGTCTACAAGAACTCCCTGATCGCCCACTTCGACACCAGCCAGACGGCGATCGGGGTGATCTTCAGCATCGCGATCGTGATGCTCGGGTTGTCCGCGGCCGTCGCCGGGACCTGGGTGGAGGCGAACGGGCCGCGCAAGGCCATGTTCGTCTCGGCCTGTTTCTGGGCGGCGGGTTTCCTGGTGGGTTCGCTGGGCATCGCCACGAAGCAGCTGTGGTTGCTGTATCTGGGCTACGGGTTGCTCGGCGGCATCGGCCTGGGCATCGGCTACATCTCCCCCGTCTCCACCCTGATCAAGTGGTTCCCGGACCGGCCGGGCCTGGCCACCGGGCTGGCGATCATGGGGTTCGGTGGTGGGGCGATGGTCGCCTCTCCCCTGTCCCGGCAACTGCTGTCCTTCTACGACGCCGGCTACGACCCGGCCAACGCCGGGTCGACGGCCTCGGGCAGCGCCCTGGTGTGGCTGTTCGTCACGCTCGGCCTGGGCTACTTCGTGATCATGATGTTCGGGGTGGCGAACGTGCGGGTGCCGGCGCAGGACTGGCGTCCGGCCGGTTTCGATCCGGCGAGCGTGGCGGCGAAGCCGCTGGTCACCACGGCGAACGTGTCGGCGGCGAACGCGGTGAAGACCCGCTCGTTCTGGCTGCTGTGGGTGGTGCTGTTCTGCAACGTGACAGCCGGCATCGGCATCCTGGAACAGGCCAGCCCGATGATCCAGGACTTCTTCCGCGACAACGGCACCTCGGCGGTGACCGTCGCGGCGGCCGGCGGGTTCGTGGGCCTGCTGTCGCTGTTCAACATGGCCGGCCGGTTCGTGTGGTCGTCCACCTCGGACGTCATCGGCCGCAAACCCATCTACCTGGTGTACCTGGGTGTCGGCATGGTGCTGTACGCGCTGCTGGCGCTCGTCGGGCAGACCTCGACGGCGCTGTTCGTGCTGTTGGCGTGCGTGATCCTGTCGTTCTACGGCGGTGGGTTCGCGACGGTGCCGGCGTACCTGCGTGACCTGTTCGGCACCTTCCAGGTCGGCGCGATCCACGGGCGGCTGCTGACCGCCTGGTCGGCGGCGGGCATCGCGGGTCCGCTGATCGTCAACGGGTTCCTCGACGCGCAGGGCGAGCCGGGCTCGCTGACGGCCGCGGCGTACCGGCCGGCGCTGTTCACGATGGTCGGGGTGCTGGCGGTGGGCTTCGCGGCGAACCTGCTGGTCCGGCCGGTGCCGCAGCGCTACCACGAACCACCGGCGAATCAGCGCGCCGACGAGACGGCGCACCGGGACGAGGACACGACGAGGCAGAGGAGTGGTACGCGATGAGTGAGGACAGCCGTCCCGGGCAGCAGGCCCGGTTGTGGATCTCCTGGTTGGTGGTGGCGGCGCTGCTCGGCTACGGGGTCGCGCAGACCGTCATCACCGCGGCGAAGCTGTTCACCCACTGAGGTGCGTGCGGGGTGCCGTGCGACGGCACCCCGCAGCGCGGTCAGAGGCCGCCGGAGACGCGCAGCACGGTCCCGGTGGCGTACGAGGCGTCCGGGCCGAGCAGCCAGGCGATGGCGGCGGCGATCTCGTCGGGTTCGCCGGCGCGGCCCAGTGGGATACGGCCGACGGCCGAGTCGGCGCGGTCGGGCACCCCGGAGTCGGCGTGGATGTCGGTGCGCACGATGCCGGGGGCGACGGCGTTGACCCGGATGCCCCTGGGGGCGAGTTCCTTGGCCAGGCCGACGGTGAGGGTGTCGGTGGCGGCCTTCACGGCGGCGTAGTGCACGTACTCCCCCGGGCTGCCGAGGGTCGCCGCCGCCGAGGAGACGTTGACGATCGCCCCACCGTCGGTGAGCCGCCGGGCGGCCTGCTGGGCGCAGAGGACGTAGCCGACGAGGTTGACGTCGACGACCCGGCGCAGGTCCTCGACGCGCAGCTCGGTGAAGGGCCCGATGAGGCTGGTGACGCCGGCGTTGTTGACCAGGCCGGTGAGCGGGCCCAGCTCGGCGGCCGCGTCGAACAGGGCGCGTACCTGCTCGGGGTCGGTGGTGTCGGCCCGTACCGCGATGGCCTGTGCGCCGGCGGCCCGCAGGTCGGCCAGGACGGCGTCGGCGGCGTTGTGGTCGTGGCGGTAGCACAGGGCGATGTGGTGACCGGCGTGGGCGAGACGGCGGGCGGTGGCCGCGCCGATGCCCCGGCCGCCGCCGGTGATGACGGTGACGGGTGCCACGGTGCCTCCAGGGATGTCGGTGGGATGGGCCGACGCTACCGTGACCGGCGCGGGTCGGTCGTCGAGAGGAGAGTCACACGCAGCGGGCGCCGGTCCCCGCGCCGACGTCGGCGGTGCCGGCCGGGCGGGCCCAGGCCGATGAGATGGCGGCGCTCTGGGGGTGATCGCTTACGCTCACCGCGCGGTCGATCGGGCAGCGGTCGATCCGACGATGGAGGTGCGCGGTGGCGGGTGTGGGTGTCGGCGACGTGGTGCAGGATTTCGAGCTGCCGGATGAGACGGGCACGCCGCGGCGACTGTCGGAGTTCCTGGCGACCGGGCCGGTGGTGCTGTTCTTCTACCCGGGCGCGATGACCCGCGGGTGCACTGCGGAGAGCTGCCACTTCCGCGACCTCGCGGCGGAGTTCACGGCGGTGGGCGCGTCGCGGGTGGGCATCAGCCGGGACCCGGTGGCGAAGCAGGCCGAGTTCTCGACGCTGCACGGGTTCGACTATCCGCTGCTCTCGGATGCGGACGGGACGGTGGCGCAGCAGTTCGGGGTGAAGCGGCGGCTGCCGTTGGGGGCGTTGAGCACGAAGCGGATGACGTTCGTGATCGGCACCGACCGGCGGGTCATCGAGGTGATCCACAGTGAGGTGAGCATGAACGACCACGCGGACCGGGCGCTGCGGGCGCTGGGCGGCTGAGCGGGCGTGAGCCCCGTGCGGCGGGTGTCGCAGCCGGCTGATATCAAGACAGCAATCAAACAGGTGTACGGAAGAGGGTTGTGATGGATGCCGGCCAGGGTTTGTCCACTAGCGAGGTGCAGAGCATCCGGGAGGCGTTGGCGGCCGGGCGTAAGCCACGGGTGGTGTTCACCGCGGCGGCGGGGCAGATCGCCGGTCAGGTCGGCCAGGTGATCGAGCTGACCGACCCGGAGGTGTCCGACGAGTTCGTGGTGGTGCGCTTCGGCCGCGACGAGTTGCCGTTCTCCCCCGCCGACCTGGCCGTGGCGCCCAAGGGGGCCGGCCGTCGGGTAATGGAGCCGAAGCCGGAGCCCGAGCCGGAGACGCCGCCCGCGGTGGCCGCGCCGGAGTTCGTGTTGGACACGCCGCGGGTGCCCGCGCAGCGACAGGAGGAGCCGAAGGTGGAGCAGACGGAGAAGCCGCCGGCGCGGCGGGCGGTCAAGGCCGTCAAGCCGAAGGGCCCCGCGGGTCTCACCGTGACCCTGGCGTACGCCGACGGTGAGTGGACCGTCGCGGCGCAGCAGGGCAGCAAAGCCCTCGCGAAGCCGTACGTGGTGAAGCCGGCCGAGGCGTTGAAGATGGTGGCCCTGGTCGACGTGCCGGGGGTGCAGGAGGCGGTGGAGCAGATCCTCGGCACCGAGCGGGCCGAGGCGGAGCAGCAGGCCGAGAAGCTGCGCGCCGAGTTGGCCGAGATCGAGGCCCGGCTGGCGGAGCTGCGCGAGGCCCGCTGAGGCGGGTCAGTGCCGGCTGTGGTGCCGCAGCAGCCGGGTGAGCAGTCGGGTCAGCTGTTCGCGCTCGTGGGTGGACAGTGGGGCGAGCAGGTCGGCCTGCACGCGCTCGACTGTCGCGCCCATCCGGCGCGCCTCGTCGGCGCCGGCGTCGGTGACGCTGATGACGTTGCGGCGGCGATCGGCCGGGTCGGGGGCGCGCACCACGAGCCCTCGGCCGGCCAGGTCGTTGATGGTGGCCACCACGTCGCTGCGGTCGATGCCGCAGCGCCGGCCGAGGTCGGCCTGGCTCGCGGGCCCGTCCTCGGTCAGGGTGGCGAGCAGCCGGTAGTGGTAGCCGCGCAGGTCGTGCGCGGCGAAGCCCTCGCTGAGCAGCCGGGCGGCGTGGCTGGCGGTCTGGTTGAGCAGCCAGCTCGGGGTGGTGCTGAGCCCGGCGGGTGACTGCGGGGCCGCGTGATCCATGGGGCGCAGCCTACCAGGAATCGTTGGCGCGACCCACGATCCGTGTTACGTTGGCTGCACCAACGTTGGCGCGGCCAACGTTTCGAAGGAGGCGTCATGTCCACCGCTCCCACCCTCAACGGCCAGGTCATCGGCCAGGCCCACTACGCCACCCGCGCGCTGCTCGAACGGAGCGTCGCTCCCCTCGGCGTCGAGTTCCACCAGCTGCTCGCCCTCAATGTCCTCGCCAACGGCCCGGTCGAGCAGGCCCAGCTCACCCAACGGATCACCAGCACCCTCAAGGTCGACGAGCGGGAGGTGCGGCGGGTGCTCACCACCCTCGTCGACGCGGACCTCGCCCAGAGCGACCCGGACGACGCGACCCGGCTACGGCTCACCGACGCCGGTCGCGCCGTGCAGGCCCGCATCGCCGACGCCGTCGCGGGCATCAGCGCCCGCCTGTACGCGGACATCGCACCCGCCGACGCCAGCGCCGCCGCCCAGGTGCTCACAGTGGTCACCCAGCGCGCGAACGCCGAACTGGCAGCGATCCCGACCTGACCGGGAACGAGTCCACCACCGTCGACCAGTGGGTAGCGCAGCGACCAGGGGGGCGTGCCCGTTCCGGTGACCGGCCCCCGCGCGGGGGCCGGCGCGTCAGCGTGAAACGCCGGCCAGCGACCCACGCGTCAGCGTGACGCCGGCCAGCGACCCGCCTGCCGGGCCCGGTCGGTCAGAAGTAGTCGAGCAGCTGCGCCGGGCCGCCCACCCCCAGCAGGTCCAGGGCGGCCGGGTCGGCGTCAGCGGCGCTGTGCAGCAGCCCGGCCTGCGCCACCGACCGGGCGTGCGCCGCCCCGGCGTACAACAGCGCGAAACCGCGCACGTCCAAGCGCAGGTCCGCCTCGGCGTCGACGCGGGTCAGCTCGGCGGCGCCGTCGGCGACAGCCAATCGCCAGGTGCCGGTGTTCCACTCGGCGAGCGGGTCGATGAGGTGGAAGTCGACAACGCCCCGGGCGTGAACGGGCCACCCCCGCGCGCCCACCGCGCGGGCCACCTCCACCGGTCGGTGCATCCACAGATCCCGCTCGTGCTCGCGGGCCGACTCCAGCGGCAGCTGAACGCCGACCGCGTCCCCGTCGAGCGGGCACAGCCGCACCGTCGGCGCGACGCTGGCCCAACTGCCGAGGACCCCGACGAGTTGCCGGGCCGCCTCGGCGGTGGTGGCCAGCGCCTCGTCGACGGTGAGCACCGAGTCGGCTCCGTAGCCCCGGCCCCGCTGCCAGGTGGCGTAACCGACCAGCTCGCCGTCGGCCTCGACGAGGGTCAGCCCGTCGCCGGGCAGGCCCCCGTCGGCGGCGAAGAAGTCGTACAGCGTCCCCCGGCGCGTGAGCATGCCGTTGCGGTGCCGGGCGACCTGCTCGTAGAGGTCGGCGACGGCGGCCAGGTCGGCGGGTGTACCGGCCCGCACGCTCAGGTGCGCGGCGGGCCGGTGCCGGGGCAGCGCGGCGGTGGCCAGGTTGAGCGTGCGCAGCACCCCGGCTGCCTCCCACCCGCAGGCCCGGTACGGGGCGGCCACGGTCGGGTACAGGGCGCTGACCGCAGCTCCCCGCTCGCGGGCGCCGCGCAGCAGAGTGGTGAGCAGCGCTCGGGCCACACCCCGGCCCCGGGCCTCGGGCGCGACCGCCACCCCGGCCACGTCGGCCGCCGGCACCGCCCGGCCCGACCACCACTGGTCGTGGTGCAGGTCGACGGCCTTACCGACGAGCCGACCGGCGTCGTCGAACGCGCCGTAGCGGGTCAGGCCGGGCACGTCGACGCTCGTGCTGGCGGGGCGCTGCGGGTCGGAGCCGAACGCGAACCGACCCAACTCCCAGGCGGCGTCGAGGTCATCGGTGGAGAGTTCACGTACGTGCACAGTCGCGGGCATCGGGACAACCTAACCGGACGGCTCCGCAGCCACCGCTGATTTACCGCCGCCATGATCACCCCGGCCCGCGATCTTGCACTTCCTGTCCCGGCGAAGGGGCTATGTCCCGCATATCGTCCACCGAAAGTGCAAGATCGGCGCGGGCCCGTGCGCGGGCCCGCCGGACCGGTCAGTGCTGCGGGATGTTGGCCACGCCGATGCGCTTGCGGAACACCCAGTACGTCCAGCCCTGGTAGGCCAGCACGACCGGGGTGAAGATCACCGCCACCCAGGTCATGATCTTCAGGGTGTACGGGGTGGACGCGGCGTTGGTGGCCGTCAGCGTGCCGGCCGCGTCCAGGGTGGAGGGCAGCACGTTCGGGAACAACGCCGCGAACAGGGTCGCCACGGCCAGGCCGATCGCCACGGCGGTGCCGGTGAACGCCCAGCCCTCACGGCGTACCTTGGCGGCGGCCAGGCCACCGAGCAGGGCGAGGGCCGCGCCGACGGCGAGCACGACGGCGGCCGCGCTGGAGCGGATGGTCAACGTCCAGGTGAGGAAGCCGACCGCGAGCACGGCGGCGCCGACGCCCAGGCGCACGGCGAGCGCGCCGGCGCGCTCGCGGATGTCGCCGGTGGTCTTCAGGGCGAGGAACACCGCGCCGTGGGTGAGGAACAACGCGAGGGTGGTCGCGCCGCCCAGCAGGGCGTACGGGTTGAGCAGGTCCAGCAGGCCGCCGACGTACTCGTGGTCGGCGTCCAGTGGCACACCGCGCAGGATGTTGGCGAAGGCGACGCCCCACAGGATCGCCGGCAACAGTGACCCGACGACGATCGCGGTGTCCCAGCGGCGCTTCCAGGACGCCTCGGGGCGCTTGTGCCGGTACTCGAAGGCGACGCCCCGGGCGATCAGGGCCAGCAGGATCAGCAGCAGCGGCAGGTAGAAGCCGGAGAAGAGGGTGGCGTACCACTCGGGGAACGCGGCGAACATGGCGCCACCGGCGGTGATCAGCCAGACCTCGTTGCCGTCCCAGACCGGGCCGATGGTGTTGATCAGGACGCGGCGTTCCCGGTCGTCGCGGCCGAGCACGGGCAGCAGCATGCCGACGCCGAAGTCGAAGCCCTCCAGGATGAAGTACCCGGTGAAGAGGACGGCGATGAGGAGAAACCAGATGGTGGTGAGGTCCACGGCGGGCTCCGGTGATCAGTAGGCGAAGGCGAGCGGGCGCTCGGCGTCGTCGTGGGTGTCGTCGATAGGGTGCTCTTCGCTGACGTCGGGCACACCCGCCTTGGCGTAGCGCAGCAGCAGCTTGACCTCGATCACCGCGAGGGTGGCGTAGATCAGCGTGAACGCGGTGAACGAGGTGAGCACCTCGGTCAGCGAGACGCTGCGGGAGACGCCGTTGCGGGTGAGCATCTCGCCGAAGACGATCCACGGCTGGCGGCCCATCTCGGTGAAGATCCAGCCGAAGGAGTTGGCCAGCAACGGCAGCACCGGCATGGCCAGCCCGGCGCGCAGCAGCCACTTGCTGCTCGGGGTGCGGCCCTTGCGCTGGCTCCAGAGGACCAGCAGGGCGATCGCGCCGGCCGCCATCCCGAAGGCGATCATGAAGCGGAAGCTCCAGTAGGTGACCGGGATGATCGGGGTGTAGCTGCCCGCGCCGTACTGGGTGGCGTACTGGGCCTGCAGGTCGTTGATGCCGTGCACGGTGCCGTTGGGGTCGCCGGTGCCCAGGTACGACAGCAGGTACGGGATCTTGAGGGCGAACACCTCACGGCTGCCGTCGAGGCTGCCGATGGTGAGCACGGAGAACGAGGCGGGGCTCTCGGTGGTGTAGAGGCCCTCGGCGGCGGCCATCTTCATCGGCTGCACATCCGTCATGATCTTGCCCTGGATGTCGCCGGTGAACAGCACGGCGGCGGAGGCGACCAGGACCACCCAGGAGCCGAACTTGGTGGCGAAGCGGTACGCGCCGGTGTCGGCCGAGTCGCGGTTGCGGATCACGTGGTAGAGGCCGACCGCGACGACCAGCGACCCGGCGACCAGGAACGAGCCGGCCAGGGTGTGCGGGAAGGTGATCAGGGCGACCTTGTTGGTCAGCACGGCCACGAAGTCGGTCAGCTCGGCGCGCCCGCTGTCGGGGTTGATCCGGTAGCCGACCGGGTTCTGCATGAACGAGTTCGCCGCGAGGATGAAGTACGCGGACAGGTTGGTGCCGATCGCGGCGGCCCAGATGCTGGCCAGGTGGGCCCGCTTGGGCAGCCGGTCCCACCCGAAGATCCACAGGCCGATGAAGGTGGATTCGAGGAAGAACGCGACGAGCGCCTCGATGGCCAGCGGTGCGCCGAAGATGTCGCCGACGAAGCGGGAGTAGTCGCTCCAGTTCATGCCGAACTGGAACTCCTGCACGATGCCGGTGACCACGCCCATGGCAAAGTTGATCAGGAACAGCTTGCCGTAGAACTTGGTGAGCTTGAGGTAGCGCTCGTTGCCGGTGCGGTGCCACATCGTCTGCAGGATGGCCACCAGCACGGACAGGCCGATGGTCAGTGGCACGAAGAGAAAGTGGTAGACGGTGGTGACACCGAACTGCCAGCGGGCAACGTCCAACGCGTCCACCTGAAAACCCCCAGCCATCCGTACTACGAGACGTAGTAAATACTACTGCTCGTCGTAGAGAAAAGAGCAGGGCCAGGCGGCCCGAAACGGCCCGGGACCAATGACCCTGATCACCCGGGCAACCCGCCGACCCGCCCTCGCGGCCCGGCCACCGCGTGCGACGATGTCGCGCTGATGAACACCTCCACCTGGCAGCCGCCGCTGACCTGGCGCGCCGCCCTGCTGCTGGCCCGGGGCCTGGTCGGCCTGCTCGCCCGCCTCGAGGTCACCGGCGACGTCCCGGCACACCTGCGTCGCGGCCCGCTGGTGCTGGCCGCCAACCACATCAGCCCGTTCGACCCGTTGGTCATGGCCGCCGCCTGCCAGACCCGCGGCATCGCCCCGCGGATCATGGCGACCGCCGGACTGTTCCGCGTCCCGCTCTTCGGCGCCGCCATGCGCCACGCCGGGCATATCCGGGTCGACCGGGGCACCAGCGCCGTGCACCGGGCCCTCGACGACGCCGCCACGGCCGTGGCCCGCGGCTCGGTGATCCTCATCTACCCCGAAGGGCGCATCGGCCTGGACCCGGGCCTGTGGCCCGAACGCGGCAAGACCGGCGCCGCCCGACTCGCCCTGGCCTGCGGCGCCCCCGTCATCCCGGTCGCCCAATGGGGCTCGCACGAGGTGCTGCCCTACCAGGCGCCCCGGGGGATGCTGCGGGGCATCGCCCGCTCCCTGCGCCGTCGACCGGTGATCAGGGTGCACTTCGGCACCCCCGTCGACCTGGGCGAGACAACGGCAACCAACCCCGGCGCGGCCCGCCGGGCCACCGACCGGATCATCGACGCGCTCACCGACACCCTCGCCCCGCTGCGCCCCGACGAGCCGGACCTGCCCCGCCACGTGGACCCGGGTCGCCCCGTCGACCCCAGTCGCGCCCACCGCCGCCACTGACCCGGTCGGCCTCCTGCCGCGACCTTGCTCGGCCTGCTGCCGCGATCTTGCACTTACTGTCCCCGCATAAGGGGCATTCAACGTGTTTCGGCAGCAGGAACTACAAGATCGCCTACCACCTGCGTCGGCGCGGTGCCTGCCGACACTGCGGTCAAGGCCCCTGACCCGGCCCGGAACCGCGGAACCCGGTCGACCAACGCCAGGTGCGCGACGAGCCCGTCAGCGCACCGGGATCACGGGCGTGATCTTCGCCGGCAGGCCACCCACGCGCCACCGGCGGCGGGCATACTGCGTCGCGTGTTGACCCGATTCGGCTACCTCGACGCACCCGCGCCGCTGGCGTTCGCCCACCGTGGCGGCGCCGCCGAGGGCGACGAGAACACCACCGAGGCGTTCGCCCGGGCCATCGGGCTGGGTTACCGGTACGTGGAGACCGACGTGCACGCCACCGCCGACGGCGTGGCGGTGATCTTCCACGACCCGACGCTGCGGCGGGTCACCGGTGAGCCGGGGCGCATCGCCGAGATGAGCTGGGCGGATCTCGCCTCGGTACGCGTCGGCGGCGCCGCCGTCGTACCCCGGCTCGACGAGGTGTTGGCCGCCTGGCCGCAGGTCCGCTTCAACATCGACGTGAAGGCCGACGGCGGCGTCGAGCCGACGGTGGCGACGGTGTCCCGGGCCGGCGCCGGGGACCGGGTGCTGCTCGCCTCGTTCAGCGACGCCCGGTTGACCCGGCTGCGGGCGCTCACCCAGGGGCGGGTCGCCACCAGCCTGGGCATGCGCGGCGTCGCCCGGCTGCGGCTGGCCTCCCTGCACGGGCGGCCGTTGCGGTTGCCGCCGTCGGTGGTCGCCGCGCAGGTGCCGCCGCGCTACGGGCGGGTGCCGGTGGTGGACCGCCGGTTCCTCGACTACTGCCACCGCATCGGCCTGCAGGTGCACGTCTGGACGATCGACGAACCAGCCCAGATGCACGAGTTACTGGATCGTGGCGTGGATGGCATCATGACCGATCACGTCGGCGTGCTGCGCGACGTCTACCGCAGCCGCGGCCACTGGGCCGCCTGAGCGTCGAAGGACCACCGATGGCCGAGACCGTGACCCCCACGGTGGACGACACTCCGCCCCCGGCGAGCACTCGCCGGGAGCGGCGCGGCTGGTACATCTACGACTGGGCCAACTCCGCGTTCCAGACCACCGTCATCACGGTGTTCCTGGGCCCGTTCATCACCACCGTCGCCGAGCTGGCCGCCGGTTGCGAGTTGGGCGCGGACACCTGCGACGGGTACGTGTACCCGCTGGGCATCCGGGTGGCGGCCGGGTCCTACTACCCGTACCTGATCTCGCTGTCGGTCTTTCTCACCGTGTTCGTGCTGCCGGTGATCGGGGCGATCGCCGACCGGTCGGCGCACAAGAAGCGGCTGCTCGGTGGCGCCGCGTTCACCGGCGCCGGCGCCACCGTCGCGATGATCTTCGTGACCGGCGACCGTTACCTGCTTGGCGGGGCGCTCTTCCTGGTCGCCAACATCTCCTTCGGCGCGGCCCTGGTGGTCTACAACTCGTTCCTGCCGCAGCTCGGCGGCCCGGACGAACGCGACGGCATCTCCAGCCGCGGTTGGGCGCTGGGTTACCTGGGCGGCGGTCTGCTGCTGGCGTTCAACCTGGTGGCGGTCACCCTGTTCAGCGAGGACGACAACCCGCAGCGCACCCTGGACCTGGCCCGCTGGTCGATCGTCTCCGCCGGGGTGTGGTGGGCGGTGTTCACCCTCGTGCCGCTGCGCTGGCTGCGGGAACGCCCCGGCGCGGCGGCGGCGCTGGCCCGGCAGGGCAACGTGCTCACCGACGGGTTCCGGCAGCTGGGCCGCACCCTGCGGGAGATCAAGGCGTACCCGTTGACGCTGTTCTTCCTGCTGGCGTTTCTGGTCTACAACGACGGCATCCAGACCGTCATCACCCTGGCCAGCCAGTACGGCACCGAGGAGCTGCGCCTGGAGCAGAGCACCCTGATCATCACCATCCTGCTGGTGCAGTTCCTCGCCTTCGGCGGCGCGTTGAGCCTCGGCGCGTTGGCCCGGCGCATCGGCGCCTGGAAGACGGTGCTGCTCAGCCTGATCCTCTGGATCGGTGTGATCATCGGCGCGTTCCGGCTGCCGGCCGAGGCGCCGGTGCCGTTCATGATCCTCGGCGCGGCCATCGGCCTGGTGCTCGGCGGCAGCCAGGCGCTGAGCCGGTCGCTGTTCAGCCAGCTCATCCCGGCCGGTAAGGAAGGCGAGTACTACGGCTTCTACGAGATCAGCGACAAGGGCACCAGTTGGCTCGGCCCGCTCGCCTTCGGGCTGGTGTTCCAGCTCACCGCCTCGTACCGGGTGGGCCTGGTCTCACTGCTGATCTTCTTCGTGGTCGGTTTCCTGCTCCTGGCCGCCGTGCCGATCCGCCGCGCCATCGTGGCCGTGGGCAACACCCCACCCCGGGTGCTCTGAGCACGCGTCCCGGACCAGGCAGATCAGGGGCGGTCGATCGGCTAGGCTGCCCGACCGTGACTGACGACGCCGCCACCGTCCCGACCTGCCTGGCCCACCCGTTCCCCGGGCAGCCGCACGCCCCGGCCGGGTGTGCGGCCGCGCGTGGGCTCGACGGGCGTCCGGTGCACGCGGCGGCGTTGAAGTTCTTCTGGGGGCCGATGGACTGCGGCAAGTCCACGATGGCGTTGCAGATGAACTACAACCACGCCCGGCAGGGCCGGCGCGGGCTGGTCACCACCCGCATCGACCGGTCGCTGGGACCGCAGGTCACCACCCGTATCGGCCTGGCCCACGAGGCCATCGAGGTCACCGACGACCTGGACCTGCGGGCCCTGGTGCGCGGCCGGTGGGCCGACGGGGTACGCGTCGACTACCTGATCTGCGACGAGGCGTGCTTCTACACCGTCGAGCACGTCGAGCAGATGGCCGAACTGGTGGACAGCTACGACGTCGACGTCTTCGCGTTCGGCCTGGCCACCGACTTCCGGTCCTGCCTGTTCCCCGCCGCGCAACGCCTGTTCGAGCTGGCCGACGAGGTGGCCCGCATCCAGGTCGAGGTGCTCTGCTGGTGCGGCCGCGAAGGGCTGCTCAACGCCCGGGTCGTCGACGGGCAGGTCGTCCGCGAGGGCGCCCAGGTCGTCATCGGCGACACCGTCGACACCGCCGAGGTGCGCTACCAGGTGCTCTGCCGCCGCCACTACCGCAGCGGCGACCTCGGTCCCCGAGACTGAACCACCGGCCGGCTCAGAACGCGGTCACCGCGCGAGCGCCAGGGAACGGCGCCGGTCGGTCAGGATCACCGCCACCGTCACCACCAACGCCGCCGCGGCGCACCCCGCGACCGGCGCACCCAGCGCCACACCCACCGGCATCAACGCCAACAGCACCACCACCGCCGTGACCCGGCTGATCGGCAGGGCCCGCCACAGCAGCGCCTTGTAGGCGGCGTGCCCGGCCAGGAACAGGGCCGGTCCGCCGAGGGTGAGCAGCACGTCGACCGTGGCAGCCGGGGCGCCGGGTTCCCGCAGCAACCGCTCGTCGGCCGCCGACGCCACGACGACACCGGCGACGATCACCGGGTGCAGAAAGTTGAACGCGACCCGGCTCAACGCGCCGGTGCGCTCTCCGGCGTGGGCGATGACCTCCGTGGCGGCCGGCGCCGAGCGGGCGAAGTACACCCACCACAGCGCCACCGAACCGCCGAACGCCAACAGGAACGCCCCGGACGTCACCAGGTTCACGTGTGACGTGAGGGTGCTGCCGGTGACCAGGATCGACTCCCCCAGCGCGATCAGGACGAACGCCGCGCACCGTTCGGCCAGGTGCCCACCCTCCACCATCCACCGCTCGGGTCGGCTGCGTCCCCGCTTCGGCAGCGGGTAGCCGAGCGAGAGGCCGACCACCTCGATCACGATCACCGCCGCCCACACCGCGTCCCGGGCGGCCCCGCCGACCAGGCCGCCGAGGACCACGAGCACCGACGTCCCGGTGATCCACGGCAGCGACTGCTGAAATCCGGCCACCAGCCACGGACTGCCCTGCACCGCCCACAACGCGAACAGTGTGCGGCCCACCTGCATGATCACGTAGACCAGCGCGAAGAGTGGACCGGTCGAGCCGAACGCGTCCGGGATCGCCGCCGACAACAGCAGGCTGCCCAGCGCCATTCCGATCAGCATCGTCCGCACCGGCCCCTGGTCCGGTTGCAACCAGTTGGTCAGCCAGGTGGTGTAGACCCAGACGAACCACACCAGCGCCAGCAACAGGCCGGTACGGGCGGCGCCCCGCCAGTCCAGGTGCGCGAGCAGGTAGTGCGACAGCTGGGTGATGGTGAAGATGAAGACGAGGTCGAAGAAGAGTTCCGTGGAGGTGGTCGGCTGCACCCCCTCACGTGGTCGCAGCAGTTGCGGGCGTACCGGGGTGGCGACCGGGGGCTCAGAACGGGTCACCGCACACCCGCCAGCCGCCGTCCTCGCGGACCACCGGCAGGCGACGTTCCTCGCTGAGCCCACCGTCGCGGGTCACCTTCACGGTCACCGTGCCCTGCGGTCGCCCGCTGCGGGTGGCGACGGACACGTCGGTGATCTCGTAGTCGGTGACCATCGGTGGAGTCCGCACCCAGCTGGTGAAACCGATCGCGCTCCACCGGCTGCGGGCGTCCGCGCAGAGCCGCTCGTACGCCCGGTCGCTGTCGCCCAGGGTCACCTCGTTGAGGAAGCCGTCGGCGGTCTCCCGGATCGGGCCGGCGGCCTGCCGGACGGTCTGCAGGTTCCAGGCGCCCAGCCCGGCCACCCCCACACAGCACAACGCCACGCCGAACCCGGCGAACGCCAACCCGGTGCGCATCGGGCGGTGACGCCGGGCCGGTCGACTCCACTGTTGGCCGGCACCCACGACTACCGACCGTAGAGAACACGGTCGCACCGGGGTACGACAAGCCGAAAAATCGGGTCCGGGGCTCACCCTGTTCGCGGCGGCCCCGCATCGTCTACCGTCGGCGCACACCCCCGAGCAGTGCCAGGAGCCGATCGATGAGCCGCTTCGTGCAGCCGGTACCACCCCCCGTCGACCCGTACGCCGGCGATGGCCTGCTGCGCTCCTGGCTGGAGCGTCACCTCGGCCCGGGCGGGCACGCCGCCGCGAAGGGCCGCCTCGCGGACCTGGCCGCCGACGTCACCGGGCCGCTGCGCGCGGCGCACGCCGACGCCGAGGCGCACCCGCCGACGCTGGTCCGCTACGACCCGTGGGGCGCCCGCGTCGACCGCATCGACACCTCCGCCGGCTGGCAGGAGCAGCGCGCCGCCGCCGCCCGCCACGCCGTGGTCGCGCTGCCCTACCTGCCGGACGCCCGGGGCACCTGGGGTGCCGCCGCGCGGGTCGTGCAACACGCCCTGCTGCACCTGTACGGGCCGGAGTCGGCGACGTTCTCGTGCCCGGTGGCGATGGCCGACGGGGCGGCGGCGCTGCTCAGCATGCCCGACGTCGACGCCACGGTCCGTGCCGCGTGGCTGCCCCGGCTGATCTCGACGGACCCGGCGACGGCGATCACCAGCGGGCAGTGGATGACCGAGTCGCAGGGCGGCTCCGACCTGGGCCGCTCCAGCACGCTCGGTCGACCGGCGGCGGACGGTTCGTGGCGGCTGACCGGGGAGAAGTGGTTCTGCTCCGCTGCCGACGCGGCGATGGCGGTGGCGCTGGCCCGACCGGAGGGCGCCGGGCGGGGCAGCCGGGTGCTCGCCCCGTTCCTCGTTCCCCGGTACGCGGTCGACTCCCCGTTGGCCGACGGCGCGGCACCGGGCGCACCCGCACCGGGCGTCACGGTGCACCGGCTCAAGGACAAGCTCGGCACCCGGGCGCTGCCCACCGCCGAGATCGGTCTGCGCGACGCGTACGCCCTCCCGCTGGGTGACCCGGCGGTGCCCGGTCTGGTCCGGGCGATGACCCTGGTCGTGGTGACCCGGGTGCACAACGCGGCGGCGGCGGCCGGCGGGATGCGACGTGGCCTCGACTACGCCCGCGCGTACGCCGAGGTGCGGCACGTCGCCGGCGGCCCGCTGGTGTCCTCGCCGCTGCACCGGGCCACGCTGGGCACCCTCGCGGTCGACGCCGCGGGCGCGTTCGCCCTGGCCGGGCACGCCTTCGCCCTGCTGGGGCGGGTGGAGGTCGGCGCAGACCCGGAGGCCGCGGCGGAGCTGCGCATCGTGGCCCCGTTGGCGAAGCTGGCCACCGGCCGGCTCGCCGTCAGCTCCGCCAGCGAGTACGTGGAGAGCTTCGGCGGGGCCGGCTACGTGGAGGACACCGGCGTGCCCCGGCTGCTGCGCGACGCCCAGGTGCTGCCGATCTGGGAGGGCACCACCAACGTGCTGGCCCTGGACGTGCTGCGCGCGCTGACCCGGGAGGACGCCGGGGTGCCGCTGCTGAGCCGGCTCGCCGCCGCCGTCGACCTGGCGCGGCCGTTGTCGCCGGTGCTGGCCGACACGCTGGCCACCGCCGCCGCGCAGCTGACGGAAACCATCAGCGCGGTGACCGTCGACCCGGGTGCGTCGGCGGTGCTCGCGGGCGCCCGTGGTCTGGCGTTGCGCCTGGCGTACGCGCTGACCACCGCGTTGCTCGTCGAGCACGCCGCGTGGGGGGACGAGCAGGCGGAGCTGGCAGCCCGGTTGTGGGCGCGCCGCTGGCTGCGCCACGAGGAGATCGCCGAGGACGCCCACCACCACCTGGACCTGCTCTGCTGATCGGCCGGGGCGAGCGGACGGGTGGGCCCGCATGTCGGTGCTGATCGAGCTGGGCGACGACCGGGGCGCGCCGCTGGACGAGCGCCGGCCGCCGCCGCAGGTGTCGCGCCGGTGGCGGGTGGTGGCGCTGGTGGCGATCTGTGCCCTGCTGGGCGGTGCCGCCCCGGTCGGGCGCCTGTCGCCGCAGGTCGGGCCGGTGGTGCCCGCCGGGGCGACAGTGCTGGGCGCGGGGCCGCTGCTGCTGGTCGTCGGCCCCGACCAGAGCCCGCCGACGCTGAGCGCCTACGACTCGGCCGCGCCGGGCGGCCCGCCGCGGTGGCGGGTCACCGTGCCACCCGCCGCCGGGTGGTCCGCCGAGGTCGTCGGTGACCTGCTGCTGCTGGTGGAACGGGATCAGACGCGCGGGGCGCGGGTGACCACCGCGCGGTCGATGCGTACCGGACAGCCGGTCTGGCGGCGACCCGAGCGGGTGTACGCGGCCGGGGACGCGGCGGTCGCGGTGAGCGAGGTACGCAGCGCCTCCGATCCGGGGCGGCGGGTCGAGGGCACGGTGCACGGCGTCGACCCGGCCACCGGTGCGACCCGGTGGTCGGTTCCGCTGCCCTCCACGGCGGTGCTGCGGGCGCTGCCCGGGCGGGTGCTGCTGGTGCAGGACAACGGGTTGGTCCGGTTTCTCGACGCCCGCGACGGTGTCGAGCGCGGGCGGGGCCAGCTTCCGCCGGCCGACTACGGCCCGGACAACCCCCAGGTCGTCGGCGCGCACCTGGTGCTGCGCCACCCGGTCGCCGGCGCGGTGGCGCTGACCGGGTACGACCTACCGGGGCTGGCGCCGCGCTGGCGGGTGCCGGTGCCGTCGGGTGAGTTGACCCTGCGGCCCTGCCAGGGCCTGATCTGCGGGCAGGACGAGCAGGGCCGCTGGGCGATCGACGCGGGCACCGGGGCGCGGGTGTGGTCGTGGCCGGACGGCGCGCGCTGGCGCACGGTGGCGGGCCCCCGGGTGCCGGCGGAGCCGCTGGTGGTGCTGGGGTTGGCGGCGGACGGCAGGCGTGCGCTGGTGGCGACCGTGGGACGCGACGGTCATCGGGTGTCGGCGGTGCTTCCGGAGGGTCTGACCGACTGTCGACGGGTGGGCGCCGGGCTGATCTGCCGTGACAGCACCGCCCGGGTGACGTTCTGGCCGCTCGAGGCCCTCTGATGGGCGGTGGGTGTCGCAGGCCCGGAGTTTGTCGGACCCCGTCGGCATACTGCCGGCGTGACAGTTTCTGCCGACCTCGCGATGGTCAACCTCGACAGTTCCGATCCTGCCGGCCATGCCGCGTTCTACCACCAGGCGCTGGGCTGGGAGGTCACCCACAGCCAACCGGAGTACGCGATGATCAGCTCCGGTGGCGTCTCCATCGGCTTCGGTCTGGTCGAGGGTTACCGACCGCCCTCCTGGCCGGATCCGACCGGCGACAAGCGCTACCACCTGGATCTCTACGTCGACGACCTGGCGGCGGCGGAGGAGAAGTTCGTGGCGGCGGGCGCGTCCAAGCCGGATTTCCAGCCCGGCGGCGACAAGTGGGTCGTGCTCCTCGACCCGATCGGTCAGCCGTTCTGCATCTGCCCCCGCCCGCAGGGCTGACGCCGCACAGCCTGCCCAGCCGCACCAACGTCTCCTGACTCATGCGTGTCTGACACGATCGTCTGGTGGAACGAAACACCGCTCTGCGTGACTTCCTTCGCTCACGACGGGCGCAGGTAAGCCCGGCGCAAGCCGGTTTGATCGACGGCTCGGGACGCCGGGTGCCCGGGCTGCGGCGCGAAGAGGTGGCGGCCCTGGCCGGTGTGAGCGTCGACTACTACATGCGCCTGGAACAGGGCCGTAACGTCTCGCCGTCCGATTCAGTTCTCGATTCTCTGGCCACGGCGTTGCGCCTTTCGCCGGCGCAACGGGCACAGCTGTATCTGCTGGTTCGGGGCCGTTCGAAACACGAGGCAGACCGTGTTCCGGACGATCATCCGAATATCACCGGGCTTCTGCGCGCCGTCGCTGTTCCGGCGATTGTGGTGGGGCGCGGTAGCGAGGTGATCGGCGCGAACGCACTGCATCGAGAACTGACGACGGACTTCGACACGTTCCCCCGTGAGCGCCGCTACTACGCGTACTGGCTGTTCGCCGATGCGGGTGCTCGTGAGGTGATGGTGACGTGGGAGCATTCCGCCCGCGAGACCGTCGGTGTCCTCCGGGCCGCCGTCACCCGGTTCCCGGAGGACCTCCGTCTCCACCGCTTGGTCGAGAATCTGAACGCGGGGAGTCCCGAGTTCCGCGAGCTATGGGACGAGCACGACGTCGCGACCCCGGCGCCCGGTGTCAAGGTGTACCGTCATCCGCTGATCGGTTTGCTGGCACTGCGGCAGGTGGCTGCGCAACTGGCCGACGACGTCTGGCTTTACCTTTACTGGGCCGATCCGGGTACCGACGCCGAGGCGGCCCTGCAGCGGCTGCGAGACGTGGTCGCCGATGCGCTCAGCCGGCCATCGGCACCGCATCGGTGATCTCGATGATGGTGCCGATGTTGTCCCGGATGAAGGCGAAACGCTGACCGCTCTTCTCGACCGTCATGGGGCCGGCGAACAGGGCCACACCGCGCCGGTCGAGTTCGGCGATGGCCGCGTCCAGGTCGGGAACCCGGAGGCAGATGTGGTGCAGACGCTCGACGTCGTGGCTGGCCGGTAGGCTTTCGGCGGCCGGGGCCGGGTTCGCGGCGGCGCCAGCCGAGATGATCTCGATCTTGGTGTTGTCGGTGCCGATGAAGGTGAACACCGATTCGCCGACTTCGAATTGCTGGATCACCAAGAAGTCGAGGTGGTCGCGATACCACGCGATGGTCTGGTCGAGGTGCGCTGCAGAGGTAGTGATGCCGACGTGGTCGAACTGGAATCCGAAGGTCATGTCACAAGTACAGCAACGTGCGATGCTGCCGAAAAGCGGCCGGTTTCACCCTAGGTCTGCCGGTCCTAGGGCCGACGCGGCGGGCGCTGCTCAGCCGCGGCGGCGCGACCGGGCGGCCCACACCGCGTAGGCCGGGTCGCGGTCGAGGTTGTGCCGGTCCCGGTCGTAGCGGCGGGTGGTGCGCGGGTCGGCGTGCCCCATGGCGTCCTGCACGTCCTCCAACGGCACGCCCTCGGAGCGGGCGGTGGTGGCGAACGCGTGTCGCAGCGAGTGTGGCGACAGCTTCGCCCAGGCCGGGATGCCGGCGGCACGGGCGAGCCGACGGACCATCCGGAACACCGAGTGCCGGTCCAGCCGGGCACCGCTGGCGGTGACCAGCAGTGGACCGGTCAGCTGCGCCACCGGCACGCCGGTGGCGGCGGCCCGCTGGGCCAGGTAGGCGTCCAGGGCGTGCCCGGCGCTGGGCGTGAGGGCGCGGCGGCGTTGTTTGCCGCCCTTGCCGACGAAGCGCACGCTGCGGTGGCCGCGTTCGGTGCCGAGGTCGGTCAGGTCCAGTGAGATCAGCTCCCCGACCCGCAGACCCAGATCGGCCAGCAGCGCGAGCGCTGCCCGGTTGCGGACGGCTGTCGCGCCGGTGTCGGCCTCGGCGGCGTTGAGGAGGGCGTCCACCTCCTCGGGGGTGAGCCCGACGGTGGCGGAGTGGTCCCGGTCGACGCGGGGGCGGTCGGCGCCGGCGACCGGGTTGGCCGGTACCGCACCGAGTTTGGCGAGGAAGTCGTACCAACTGGACAGCGCCGAGAGTCGGCGTGCGACGGTCGCCGGGGTCAGTGGGCGGCCGCTGCGGGCGCCGACGCTGTTCTCCAGGGCGCGGGCGTATTCGTTGACGTGCAGGAACGTGGCCCGCAGCGGGTCGAGGTCACGCTCGGCGCACCAACGCAGCCAGCCGGTGACGTCACGTCGGTAGGCGTCGCGGGTGTGTTCGGACAGCCGCCGGTTACGCAGCCACGCCTCGGTGACCTCGATCGGTCCGCTCGGCAGCGCCGGTGGTGCGGACGGACGGGCGAGCACCGGAGCGTCGGAGAACACCATGTGAAAAAGACTCTCAGCCTCGGGTGGGATCGGCGCGCAGGCGCGCCGGTCCCACCCGTCACCGTGGCGGATCAGGCGTTGATCTCCCGGCGGGCGTTGCCGTTGGCCTGGATGGTCACCCGGCGGGGCTTGGCGCGCTCGGCGACCGGGATGCGCAGTGTCAGCACCCCGTTCTCGTAGCCGGCCTCCAGCTTGTCGGTGTCCAGGGTGTCGCCGAGGAACAGTTGCCGGGTGAAGGTGCCCATCGGGCGTTCGGCGGCGACCAGTTCGACGCCGTCACCGGCGGGTCGGCGACGCTCGGCGCGGACGGTGAGCACGTTGCGTTCGACGGTGCAGTCGATGCTGTCCGGGTCGACGCCAGGCAGGTCGAACGCCGCGTAGAAGTGGTCGCCGTCGCGGTAGGCGTCAAGGTGCATCATCGCGGGGCGGGCCGCCGTACCGAAGAACTGCTCGGCGAGCCGGTCGATCTCGCGGAACGGGTCGGTACGCATCAACATGGTCATGCCTCCTCGGTTCTCCTGGCCGAAGGTGATGAGTTGAGTCGGGGTGACTCAACTTCCTCTTCTTGTTTAGCGCGTCCGGATGCGAACGTCAACTGCTCAGGACAGCCGTTTTTCAAACCAGTGATCGGCGTAGGGCCCCTGCGAGTACGCCGGGATCTCCGCGTAGCCGTGCCGGGCGTACAGGGCGCGGGCCTCGACCAGATCGTGGCGGGTGTCGAGTCGAATCCGGTCCGCCCCGGCCGCGCGAGCCCGTTCCTCGACGGCGGCCAGCAGCGCGGCACCTCCACCGGCACCGCGATGGTCGGGCCGGACGAACACCCGGGTCAGCTCTGCCCAGCCCCGCTGCCAGCGCAGCCCGGCGCAACCGGCCAGCTGGTCGCCGTGGCGGGCGAGCAGGAGCAGTCCGCTCGGCGCGGTCAGGTCGTCGCTGGGCATTTCGGCCAGGGCCGCGTCGACCTCGCCGGGCAGGGCCGGGCGACGGTGGTAGCGAATCACCATCTCGGTCATGTACTCGCGCAGCAGCAGCGCGGCGTCAGGTCGATCAGGTCGGGCGGCGGTGGTCGTCCACGTTGGTCGGGCGGTAGTGGTCACCTGTTGATCATCATCGCCCGGTCAACGGGATTATCCGGACGATCAGAGCCGCTGGTAGATGCCGTGCTCGCGGGTGAGCAGCTGTTCGTCGATCAGGTAGCGGCGCAGTGTCACGTGATCGGACCCGCCCGCGGCGCACCACGGTTTGAGGGCGTCGTCGACGGCCCGCTCCGGATAGCGGGTGCCCGGCTCGAACGACCGCTCGGCGATGTGTGTGAGCAGGACCCGCCGCCGGCTCGGCTGCGCCGGCAGGCTCACCAGGACGCCCGCGCGGAGAAAGGTCCGCAGCACCGGGTCGGCGGCGGGTTCGGCGGCGTCGGGTGACCGGTTGTCGCGTACCACCGCCCGTAGCGACGCCTCGTCGACAGCGAGCGCGCCGTCGGCACCGGTGACCAGGCCCGCGTCGGTGAGCCGACGAACCCCGGTGAGCACCACCCGCGCCGGCAGGTCGACCCGCTGTGCGACAGCGGTCGCGCTGGTCGCACCCAGCACGATCGCCGCGAAGATCCGTCGCCGTGCGTCGTCGGCCAGGGCGCCAGCCAGGGCATGCGCAGTCATGCCGGTCACCCTCGCATCAGCGGTACGCGGGCCGCCAGGCGATTTTCCGGCCCGCTCAGTCGGTCCCCGGCGCGCTCGGCGGCTGCTCGGCGACCAGGAGCACCCGACGCAGCAGGTCGGAGAGGTGTCGGCGCTCGGTCGCGGTGAGCGCGCCGAGCAGGCGGTGCTCCTCCGCGCCCTGGACCTGCATCGCCCCCTGCCACGCCGCCCGGCCTGCCTCGGTGAGCTCCACGTCGACCCGCCGTCGGTCCACGGTGGACGGCATTCGGCGCACGAAGCCCCGCCGCAACAGAGTGTCCACCCGCGCGGTGATCGAGGCGGGGGCCATCGCGAGGTCCGCGGCGAGATCCGAGGGCGCTGCCCGTCCACCACGACCGGCCAGGGCGTGCAGGGTGTCGTACTCGTGGGCCGGCAGGTCGAGGTCGACCAGGACCCGCTCCTTGACCGCCCGCAGGTGCCGGGTCAGTCGGATCATCCTGGTCACCGCCCCCTCGACGTCCGCGTCGAGGTCGGGCACCACGGGCCGCCAGCGCTCGATGTGCTGGTCGACGGTGTCCGGGGTGGTGGTCACCGCGCCAGCTTACCTCAGCGACAAAATATTCGTTGCCGAAATATTCGATGTCGAACTATGCTCCGGGTCATGGCTCACCCCCTGCGCAACCACTCCTTCCGGCTGCTGTTCCTGGGTCGCAGCATCTCCGCCATCGGCGACGCGGTGGTGCCCGCCGCGCTGGCGCTGGCCGTGCTGCGCGCCACCGGCTCCACCGGCGCGCTGGCCGTCGTCCTCGCCGCCGCCGTTGTCCCCCGGCTGCTCCTGCTGCCGTTCGGTGGTGTCGTGGCCGACCGGTTCGACGCCCGCCGGGTCGCCCTGCTGGCCGACCTGGTCCGCTGCGCTGCCCAGATCGCGGTCGGCGTCGAGCTGCTCGGCGGCGACCCGTCGCTGAGCACCGTCGTGGTGGCGTCGGCGCTGGGCGGCGTCGCCTCGGCCTTCGCCATTCCGACAGCGTCTCCGCTGGTCGCCGGCACCATCGAACCGGCCGACCGGCAGCGGGCCAATGCCCTGATGGGGATCACCGCCAACACCAGTCGCCTCGCCGGGCCGGCGCTGGCCGGCGCGCTGATCTGGGCCGCCGGGCCCGGCTGGGCATTCATCCTCGACGGTGCGTCGTTCGCGCTCAGCGCCGCGCTGCTCGCGCTGGTGCGGGTCCGCCACGTGCCGGTGCCCCGCCGTTCCGTCCTCGCCGACCTGCGGCACGGCTTCGGCGAGGTACGCGCCCGCGACTGGTTCTGGACCAGCCTGCTCGGGCACGGCGTGTGGAACGGCGCCGCCGCCGTGCTGATGACCCTCGGCCCGGCCGTCGCCATCGACCGACTCGGCGGCGAGGCGACCTGGGTGCTGCTGTTGCAGGCCGGCGCGATCGGCATGCTCACCGGGTCGCTGCTGGCCGGGCGGGTACGGCTGCACCGGCCGGTGCTGCTGGCCAACCTCGGCCTGGCCTGCTACGCCGCGCCGCTGTTCCTGCTCGCCGTCGCCGCGCCCGCCCCCGTGGTGATCGCCGCCTACGCGGTGGCGCTGACCGCCCTCGGTTACCTCAACCCGGTGTGGGAGACCGTCGTGCAGCACCACTTCCCGCCGGAGGTGCTGGCCCGGGTCACCTCGTACGACTGGCTGGTGTCGCTGGGCGCCATGCCGCTGGGCTACGCGCTGGCGCCGGTGGCCGCCGACGCGTTCGGCGCACCCGTCCCGCTGGCCGTCGCCGGCCTGCTGGTCCTCGCCTCCTGCGCGGGCACCGCGCTCGTCCCCGGCGTACGCCGCCTCACCTGGCCGGCGACCCCGAAACCGCAACCGGCCGAACCCGCCGGCGTGCGCTAGCGAGGTCAGCCGGCGTGGCGGGCCTGCGCGACGAAGCGCCGCCACGACTCGGGGCGGAACGCCAGCGTCGCGCCGTCGCGATCCTTCGTGTCCCGAACGAGCACCACACCCGGCAGGTTGTCGGCCACCTCGACGCAGTTGCCGCCGTTGCCGCCGCTCCTCGTGCTCTTCCGCCACCGCGCGCCGGTCATGTCCATGCTGCTGCCGCTTCCCTGAGGAGTGCCAGGGAACGCCCGCGCGGCAGTGCCTCGCCGCGGATCCGCTCCCACCGTCGCTCCAGATTAACAAGGTCCGATGGCTGATCCAGGATCTGCGCCTGGGCCGCGCTGTCGACGTGGGCGACCCGGGAACCGTCCGGCATGTCCGCGATGGTGAACGGCCCGTCGAGCCCGGGATAGCTGGGCGCGTCCGCCGGGACGATGTGCAACTGCACGGTGCCCGCCTCGGCGTGCCCGAGCAGGCACGCGAGTTGCGCGGCCATCAGGGCGCGGTCGTCGCCGACACGTCGTCGGAGCACCCCCTCGTCCAGCACGGCCACCAGCAGAGGCCCGCCCTCTCCCGGTGCGAGGATCGCCTGCCGGGCGATGCGCGCCTCGGTGAACTCGTCGACCGCCTCCGCCGCCAGCATCCCGCCGGCCAGGGTCGCCCGCGCGTACGCCTCGGTCTGCAACAGCCCGGGCACCCACGCCAGCTCGAACGACCGCAGCGTCACCGCCTCACGTTCCAGGTCGACCCACGGCCGGAACCACACCGGCTCACGACGCCGGCCGGCGTCCGGCACACGTACGACGGTTGGCTCTGGCTCGACGCGTACCAACTGGACCCGAAGGGCGAGGCGGTGGCCCGGCGTGAACTGTTCGTGCTGCGCGCGGGCGTACGGCGGCAAGCACCCGGCGAGGCGCGGCGGCCCGCCCCCGCGCGGCGTCGGACCGCTGCGCGGGCCGTCTGATGCCCCAGCGCCGCAAGCACCTGCCGTCGCGGCCGTCGTGGCGCTGCCCGACCTGACCCCGCGTTTCGTCGGCTGGGCCGAGGCCCGTTAGGCCAGTCGTGCGTGCAGGTGCATGTCGTGCCAGCCGTCGGCGTGGCGCACCGACCCTCGGGCCACGCCCTCGACGGTGAACCCGGCCCGCCCAGCCACCCGGCAGGACGCCACGTTGCCGGTCGAGTGCTCCAGCGCCAGCCGGTGAAACCCGCCCCGGGTGAAGGCCCATCGGGTCATGGCGAGCAGCGCCTCGGTGGCGAGCCCTCGACCGCGCGCGGCGGGCATCAGCCAGTACGACACCTGCGCCGACGCCTCGGTCAGCAGCACGTCGCGCAACCCCACCTGACCGACGGGCTGGTCGTCGGCGTCGACGAGCGCCCAACTGGCGGCGCTCTCGTCGCGCCAACGGCCGGCCCACTGCGCTGTCCACGACCGTGCCTCGTCGTCGCTGTCGAGACGACGCACGTGCCATCGCTGGATCACCGGACAGTCGAAGGCAGCCCGCACGGCCGGGGCGTCGTCGTCACGCCACGGCCGCAACGCCACCCCGGGGCGTACCGGAAGGTGGGGTTGCTCCTGGGCGGCGAGGCTGCCGGCGGGCAGCGCGGGTACGACGAGCAGCGGCATCCGCCCATTATCGAGCCGGCGGCCGCACGCTCCCGGCCGGGCCACCGGCGAGCGCGGCGACCACGTCGAGGGGCCGGCTCGGCTGAAGGGACAACCCGGTCAGGGGTTGATCAGTTTCCAGTCGCCTTCGGAGATGACGTCGACATTGCCATCGACCACCGTGATGGCGGTGTTGTCATCGATGGCGTAGGTCGGGACCGGGATTCCGGACGCCCACTTCTGGATGGTGGACAGCTCGGTGTCCTCCATCTCCGGATGGTTGAGGTGGGGGTACAGGGTGAAGTCCACCAGCCCCAGCGCCCGGTCGGCGTCCTGCGCCCTGTCGCTGCCGTCAGGGACGAACGCGAGGTCGAACTCGGCGTCGCAGTTGTACGGGGTGACCGCGATGCTCCCGGCACTGACCCCCACATAGACCGTGTCAGTCAGCGACGGCAGCAGGTCCGCCAGGCCCGACTGGCGCAGCCAGTAGGTCAGGTACAGCACGTCGCCGCCCCAGACGAGGAGAGCGTCGGCCTCCCGGACCGCCGGGACCCAGTTCTCTTCTCGAATGGTCGGCAGCGCGGTGAGCTCCAGCAACCCCAGGGATTTCCAACCGAGCTGGCACAGCGGAATGTCGGCCCGACCGTGAATCGCCTTCCACGCCCTCTCAGCCCCGCCGGGGAATGGGTAGACAGCGGTGGGAATGAACAGGGCCGTGGACTCGGCGATCGGCTTGCCCAACAGGTCGACGAGCGCGTCGGAGATGCTCGGGTTGCTGATGCCTCCCGACGTGAGAAGGAACTTCAACACATCCGCTCTCCTAAATCCATCGGATGACCGCGATCATGTTGCCCATGAGGGCCAGCGCCCCGGCTCGCCAACCCGAGCGACATCGCTGGATCATCCACCGGCGACTGTCCAACGTCAACGGCCTCCGCCCACCGCGCAGTTCGACTGGATCACCGCCGACTCAATTGATCGAGGGAAACCGCGAACAGCGGCATCAGCCCATCACTCTCCGGTCGGGCCGCCCGCGAGTTCGGCGACCACATCGAGGTGGCCGAGGTGACGGGCGTACTCCTGCACCAGGTGGAACAGCACCCGCTCCAGCGACGCCGGGTCCGCGCCGTCCCACCGCGGGCCCGGCGCACCGATCTCGGCCAGGTCGTGTGCCGTCACCACGGCCGTGGTGTGCGCGCCCTGCGCCCGCAGCGCCGCCACCAGATCCGCGCGGGACTCGTCGGGGGCGACGTACCAACGGTCGTCGCGGCGGTCGCCCCACGGCTCGGCGACATCCCGACCCTGGAAGCCCCACTCGATCCAGCGCCGCTCCACGTGGCGCAGGTGGGTGAGCAGCTCCAGCGGGGTCCACCCGGACGGCAGCCGGCTGCGCCGCAGCTCCGGCTCAGCCAGCGCCGACACCCTGGCCACCATGGACTCGCGGAAGTAGTCCAGGTAGCGCAGGAAGACCTCGGCGCGGCTGCCGGCCGGGGCGGTGGGCTCGGGAAACGACGTCACGATCCGGCCGGCAGGTCGCGGGCGCGCTGGCGCACGCCTGCGGCGCCGTACGGGTAGTCGCCCACCGGTGGGGCGCTCACCTCGTCCAGCAGCCGCATCTGCTCGGCGTCGAGGACCAGGTCGGCGGCGGTCAGGTTGTCGTCGAGCTGCGCGGTGGTACGCGCACCGAGGATCACCGAGGTGACCGCCGGTCGGGCCGCCAGCCAGGCCAGCGACACCGCCGACATGGAAACCCCCAGGTCCCCGGCGATCTGACGGACCGCGTCGAGCACCCGCCAGGTGCGCTCCTCGGCGTTGCGACCCGCGTACGCCTCGACGCCGCGCTGCGGGTTCTCGCCGAGCCGCGTCGCGCCGGTGGGCGTGTTGTCGCGCTGGTACTTGCCGGTCAGCCAACCGCCACCCAGCGGTGACCACGGCAGGATGCCGATGCCCTCGTTCTCACAGACCGGCACCAACTCGAACTCAATCTCCCGGGCCAGCAGGTTGTACTGCGGTTGCAGGGTCACGATCGGGGTGAGGTTGAGGTGCTGGGTGAGCAGGGCGGCCTTCTGCAGCTGCCAGCCGGTGAAGTTGCTGACCCCCGCATAGCGGATCTTGCCAGCGCGCACCGCGTCGTCGAAGAACCGCAGCGTCTCCGGCAGCGGGGTCAGCGGGTCCCAGGCGTGCGCCTGGTACAGGTCGACGGCCTCGACGCCGAGGCGCCGCAGGCTGGCGTCCAGGGCGCGGGTGAGGTGCACCCGGGACAGGCCGGCGTCGTTCGTCCCCGGGCCCATCGGGAACCGCCCCTTGGTGGCGATCACCAGGCGGTCGCGCACGTCGGGTCGGCTGCGCAGCCAGCGCCCGATGATGTCCTCCGAGACACCGGTGGAGTAGACGTCGGCGGTGTCGATGAAGGTGCCGCCGGCCTCGACGAACCGGTCCAGTTGGGCGAAGCTGCCGGCCTCGTCGGTCTCCGCGCCGAAGGTCATCGTGCCCAGGCACAGTGTCGACACCACGGTGCCGGTGCTGCCCAGAGTGCGGTAGCGCATATCGTCCTTTCGGTCCGAGTGACAAAGCCGATCTTCGCACCCGGTTGGGCCACCTGCACATGGAGGCCGCCGGGCCCCGGCACGGGCACCCACGCGGGCACCTCGCCGGTCATCATGAGCGGGTGAGTGAGCCCGCGATCGGCATCGACCGGCCTCACCGGTCGGCCCAGTCACCACCACCGCCGGGGCGTCAGCCGGAGCCCGGCGCGCGCACCCACGGCCCGTGGCTGGTGGCCGCCGCCACCAGCGCGACGCTGCTGCTGCTCGCCGGCCGCTACGGCTATCACCGTGACGAGCTGTACTTCCTGCTCGCCGGTCGACACCTCGACTGGGGCTACGTCGATCAGGGTCCGCTGGTCCCGGCGCTGGCCCGGCTGCTCGACACGATCGCGCCGGGCAACCTGGTGGTGCTGCGGACCCCGTCCGCGCTGCTGGCCGGCGGTGCGGTGCTGCTGGTCGCCGCGATCGCCCGGGAGCTGGGCGCCGGTCGGGGCGCGCAGCTCGTCGCGGCGGTGCTCGCCGCGCTGTCCGGCATCGTGCTCGCCAGTGGTCACCTGCTCAGCACCACCACCGTCGACCTGCTGGTCTGGTTGCTCGCGGCGTGGTGTGCGGTGCGGTTGCTGCGTACCGGTGACAGCCGTTGGGCGCTGGGCATCGGGCTGGCGCTCGGTGTGGGCATGCTCAGCAAGCTGCTGCCGGCGCTGCTGGCGGTGGGCCTGATCGTCGGGGTGCTCATCGCCGGGCCGCGTCGGCTGCTGCGCGACAGGTGGGTGCTCGCCGCCGCCGGGGTCACCGTGCTGTTGGCCGCGCCGAACCTGATCTGGCAGGCGTCGCACGGCTTTCCGCAGCTCGGCGTGGCAGCGTCCATCTCCGGCGGTGACAGCTCCTACAGTGGTCGGCTCGACGCGTTCACCCTCCAGTTCGTCATCATCAGCCCGTACGCCGTACCGATCTGGATCGCCGGCCTGGTCGCGCTGCTGCGCCGGCCGGCGTGGCGGGCCTACCGGGCGGTGGGCTGGGCGTGGTTGGTGGTGGTGGGCATCGTGCTGGTCGCCGGCGGCAAGGGCTACTACGACGCGCCGCTGTTGCTGGTTCTGACCGCCGCCGGTGCGGTGGTCACGGTCGCCTGGGCGTCGCGCGGGTCGCTTTGGTGGCGTCGAGGGCTCCTCGCGCTGGGTGTGGTGCCGTTCCTGCTGCCCAACGTCGTGCTGCTGCTGCCGGTGCTGCCGGCCGACCGGTTGCCCGGTTTCGTGGTCGACGTCAACTACGACGCCGGTGAGACGATCGGCTGGCCCGCGTTCGCCGACTCCCTGGCCGCCGTCCACAACGGACTGCCGCCCGAGGAGCGTTCGCGGGCGGTCATCCTCACCGCCAACTACGGGGAGGCCGGTGCGGTGGCCCGGTACGGTCCGGACCGGGCCCTCCCCCGCGCGTACTCCGGGCACAACAGCATGGTCGACTTCGGGCGGCCGCCCGCCGACGCGGACGTGGTCATCGCCGTCGGCTGGGAGCGCCCCGACCAGCTGAGCACCTGGTTCGAGCAGTGCATCCTCGCCGGGCGGGTGGATCAGCGGGTCGAGGTGGACAACGACGAGAACGGCGGCCCGATCCACGTGTGCCGGGGGCTGCGGCGTCCGTGGGCGCAGATCTGGGACACCGAGGTACGCCACACCGGCTGAGCGCGGTCAGCCCGGGTCGGCCGGAGCCGCTGGTCAGCAGGGTTCAGCCGGAGCTGCTGGTCAGCCAGGCCTGGATGCCGACCAGGGCCTCGGGGCCGGAGGTGGCGTCGACGTCGCGGGCGAGGTCGGCGATGGTGATCGCGGCGAGCGCCTGCCGCCACGCGTCCTCGGCCGCCCACATCGCCCGGGCGACGGGGCACGGCGTGGTGCAGGCGTCGGCGGGGGTCGCGAAGGGGCCGCGCTGGCGGATCTCGGTGCAGACGAAGCTCGGGCCGGGACCGTCGACGGCCCGGACCACGTCGAGCACAGTGACGCTCTCCGGTGCGCGGGTCAGCACGTAGCCACCCGACTTGCCCTGCACGGAGTGGATCAGGCCGGCGCGGGCCAGCGCCTGGAGCTGCTTGGCGAGGTAACTGCTGGAGACGTCGTGCAGTTCCGCCAGCTTGGCCGCCGGAACGGGCGTGTGGCTGGCGGTGAGCACCACGCAGCAGTGCAGCGCCCACTCGACCCCGCCGGACATCTTCATGACGTCACCCTAGTCACCCCGTTACTCGGACCTCGTGTGTCCGAGTATAGTTCCCGGACAGAAGAAGTCCGAGTATCGGCGAGGTTTCCGTAGCCGGACACCGGACCACACACGTCACTGGAAGGTGCATGGGCATGAAGATCGCCGTACTGGGCGGGACCGGTCTCATCGGGTCACAGGTCGTCAAGATCCTGCAGGCCGCAGGGCACGAGGCGGTGCCGCTGTCGCCGTCCACCGGGGTGGACCTGCTCACCGGGCAGGGCCTGTCCGACGGGCTCGCCGGCGCCGAGGTCGTCGTCAACCTGACGAACTCACCGACCTTCGACGAGGCCTCACCCGCCTTCTTCCGCACGACCATGGACAACCTGCTGGCCGCCGCCGCCCGCGCGGGCGTGGGGCACGCGGTGATCCTCTCCATCGTCGGCGTCGACCAGGTGCCCGACCTGGACTACTACCGCGCCAAGACCCTCCAGGAGGACATCCTCACGGCCGGTCCGATTCCGTACTCCATCGTCCGCGCCACGCAGTTCTTCGAGTTCGTCGACGCGATCCTGTCCTGGACGGCCGACGACACCACCGTCCGCCTACCCAGCACCCCGGTGCAGCCGATGGCCGCCGCCGACGTGGCCCAGGCCGTCGCCGAGGTCAGCATGGGCGCGCCGTTGCAGGGCATCCGCAACGTCGCCGGGCCCGACGTCTTCGCCCTCGACGAGCTGGGGCGGATCACCCTCGCCGCCCGCGACGACCAGCGCACCGTGACCACCGACGACAGCGCCGGCATGTTCGCCGCCGTGCCCGGCGACGTCCTGATCGCCAAGGGCGACGCCGTCATCGCGCCCACCGCCTACCGGGAGTGGCTCGCGCGCCGGGCCTGAGCAGGCACACCCGATCCGCACGTCGCCGTGGCAGCCGGTCACGACGGCGGCGTGCGGATCCCGGCCCGCCACTCATGCGCCAGGATCGCGAAGACGAGCTGGTCGGCCCACTCCCCCTTGAACAGGTAACTCTCGACGTGGCGGGCCTCCTGGCGCATGCCGAGTCGCGTCATCATCCGGGCCGACGCGGCGTTGCGGCCGTGGCACCTGCCGTAGACCCGGTGCAGCCCGAACTCGTCGAACGCCCAGGCCAGCACCGCGGTGGCGGCCTCCGTCGCCAATCCGCGACCGCCGTGGTCGGGGTGGAAGACGAACCCGATCTCGGCGGTACGGTCCACCCGGCTGCGCCACACCAACTCCACGATCCCGATCACCACCCCGGCGTCGGTGACCGCGGCCACCGTCAGGCAGTCACCCTCCGCGCGCCACGCGTCCTCGCCCGCCATGGCCAACACCGACGCCCGGGACTCTTCACGGGTACGCGGCTCCGCCCCGAGCATCCACCGCACCACGTCGGGCCGGCGCTGATACGCGTACACGTCGTCGAGGTCGTCGATCGTGACCGGGCGCAGCGTGAGGCGGGCGGTGCGGATCGGGTACGTCGGCTGGAACATCACGCGATCGTAGAGATCCCCTCGGCGTGCTCGGGTGCCGGTCGATCGGTGTCCGGGCGTCGGGGCAGCAGCAGCGGGCTCGCGAGGATCACCAGCCCGGCGACCGTGATCGCCGTGCGCGCGCTGGTGGCCTCGGCGAGTAGCCCACTGAGCGCGCTGAGGATGGCGATGGCCGCACTGCTGCCGATCGACCAGGCAGAGAGGGTGCGGACAACGCGCTCCTTCGGAGTCTGTTGAAGGCGGTAGGTGGCGAGCACCGGGTTGTACAGACTCATGCAGATGATGATCGCGAACTCGACGGCGATCACCGTGGCGAGACCGGCCACGCCCGGCTGCACGACGGCGAGGCCGATCAGCCAGATCGCGCGCAGCGCTCCCACGGTGCGGATGATCCGGTGTTGGCCGTAGCGTGCCACCACCCGACGGGCCAGGCATGACCCGATGAGTCCGCCCACACAGGGCACGGCGAACGCGAGACCGTACTGCCAGGGCGGAAAGCCCAACTCGCCGAGCAGCAGCACGGCCAGCAACGGCTCCGTGGCCATAATCAGTCCACTGACGAGCAACTGGTTGAGGTAGAGCGCCCGCAGGCCGCTGTGGGTGAGCAGATGCCGCCAGCCGTCGAGCAGCTCGCCGGCCCGGACCCGGGCCGCTCCGGTGCGCCGAGGGTGATCCTCGCGGCCGCGAATGGCCGCGATGCCCAGCGCCGAGAGCAGGTAGCTGAGCGCGTCGGCCACGATGGTGACCACCGGTCCGAACAGGCCGACCGCCGCGCCGCCCAGCGGTGGTCCGAGCGCGATCGCGCTCCACGTCGTCGACTCGAACCGCGCGTTCGCCACCAGCAGGTCGTCCGGCCGCACCAGGGCCTTGAGGAACGCGCCGCTGGCCGCGTTGAAGGCGATCTTGGCGGTGGCGACCACGGCCGAGACGACCAGCAACTGCCCGAAGCTGAGCCGGCCCAACGCGTACGCGACGGGGATGGTCAGCAGCACCGCGAACCGGGCCAGGTCCATCCCGATCATCACCGGCCGCTTGCGGTGGAACTCCACCCACGGCCCCAGCGGCAACGCGATCAGCGCGCCCACCGCCGGCCCCAGCGCGGCCAACACCGACACCTGAGCCGGGCTGGCCCCCAACACCAGCACGGCGATCAACGGCAACGCCCCGAAACCCAGCCCCGACCCGTAGGCGCTGACCGCGTACGACGCCCACAACCACCCGAACCGCCGACCCAGGGATCGCCTCGCGGACAAGCCCGCACCTCCCGCTCCCGACAACTCGTCGTTGACCGCCGCGATCAAAGCAAGGCCACTGACCGTGGATCAAACAACCGGACGAGCGGCGCGGCACAACCAGAGGTTGTGTCAGTAGGGTTCGTCGGGTGAACCTCGACGCCGTCCGCACCTTCGTCGCCGCCGTGGACGCCGGCCAGTTCCAGGACGCCGCCGCCGCGCTGTCGATCACCCAGCAGGCCGTCTCCAAGCGCATCGCCGCACTGGAGAAGGACCTCGGCGTACGGCTGTTCACCCGCACGCCTCGCGGCATCGCCCTCACCGTCGACGGTCAGACCTTCCTGCCGCACGCCCGTGAACTGCTGCGGGCCGAGGCACGCGCCGACGCCTCCGTACGCCCCGGCCGGCGGGCACTGCGCGTCGACGTGCACAGCCGGCGGACCGCACCGGCGGTGCTGCTTCAGGATTTCCACCGCGCGCATCCGCGCATCGAGCTGGACGTGGTCACCCTCGACGCCGACGTGCACGCCGCGATGGCCGCCGTCGAGGCGGGGACTGTCGACGCCACCTTCCACGCCGTCACAGTCGCCGCGCGCCACCTGCCCGCAGCGATCAGTGCCACCCGCGTGATCGACGAGCACCACGACCTGCTCGTGGGGCCACGCCACGCGCTCGCCAACGCCCGTACCGTCACGCCCGCGCAACTCGCCGAACACCGCATCTGGATGCCCGGCATGGCCCCCGGCACCGAATGGGCCGCCTACTACGACGAGCTCGCCGCCGCGTTCGGCCTCACCATCGACCTGGTCGGGCCGGTCTTCGGCAACGAGGCGCTGCTGGCCGAGATCGCCGACTCCGCGCAACTGGCGACGCTCGCCGGCGAACGCACCCGGTACCTGTGGCCGGACAGCTACGACCTGCGCCGGATACCGGTACGCGACCCGGCGCCGGTCTACCCCATGTCACTCATCTGGCGCGACGACAACCCGCACCCCGCGCTGCGCGCACTGCGTGAGCACCTCGACTCCCGCCGGGTCCCGGCCCCCGACGCCGAGGTCTGGCTACCTCCCTGGGGTTGAGACGACGCCGGGACAACTGGGTACGGTGGCCCCGTGCTCTCGGCCGTGAAGGGTTTGTCCCGCTACCACACCGAGGAGTCGCTGCGCGCGTACCTGCTCCAGCGCTCGCACCGCACCGAGAGCGGCTGCCTCATCGTCCACGGCTACGGGCCGCGACGCGGGGTGCACCAGAAGGTCGCCGGCCGCGCGTGGGCGCACATCGCCGCGTACGCGGTGCTCGTCGGTGACTACGACCCCGCCCTCGACGTCGACCAGACCTGTGGGGCCGCCGACTGCATCGAACCAACCCACCTACGTCAGGTCAGCCGCTCGGAAACCTGCCGAACCCGGTCACAGTCAGCGCAGTGCCGCAACGGCCACGACCGTGAGCTCGATGACGCGACGGGTCGCTACCGGCGGGTCTGTCGGGCCTGCAACCGGGAGGCGCAGCGTCGGTGGCGTGAACGCGAGGCCGCCGAGGTGGCGCAGGCGCGCGCCTCGTACGGCCGCACGTAGCGCGCCCGACGCGCAGAGCTGAACGAAGCCGGCCGTACGGCGGATGCGACCCGGCCGCAAACCCATCCTTAGGCAGATGTCCCGAGCGGCTCGGTGTGACAGTTTTGCCCCGTGACGACAGTTGATCGTGAAGTACAGCGCCGCCACCGGGTCCTGACGGTGGTGGCCGGTGGGGTTCTTCTCGGCGTGGTGGACCTGTTGCTGCAGCTCGGTCTGCCGTACCCCTGGGCGAACCTGGCCAATTCCAGCGCCGTCTGGGCGGTCGGCGCGTTCGCCATCGGATGGTGGCTCCGCGCCGACTGGCGGCAATCCGCGTTCGCCGGGATCGTGCTGCTGGTCGTCGCCGTGGAGGCGTACTACGTCGCGGCGGTCGTCCTGTTGGACGACAGCGCGCAGAACCTGTGGTCGCCGACGACGTTGATGTGGCTGTTCTTCGGAGTCCTCGCCGGCGCACTCTTCGGGGTGGCGGGTGGGCTGAGCCGCCACGGGCAACCGTGGGTTCGAGCGATCGCCGTGGCCATGCCCGGTGCGGTCCTGCTCGCCGAGGCGGCCATGCTGTTCCACCGCAGCGCACAACCCGGCCACGACTCGCACTACCGCACCGACAGCCTGCAGACCGCGGTGATCGAAGCGGTGCTCGGCGCCGCACTGATCCTGGTGGTCGCTCGGACCAACCGGGTACGTCTACAGGCGCTCGCCGCGGCAACGGCACTCGCGGTGCTCGGCTTCGCCGCGTACACCATTGCCGGCTTCGGCAGCTGATCAGTGCCGCATCAGCCCCGTTCTGCCAATGGGCTCCCCGTGCCCCGTTGGCGGTGTGTGGCGATGCAGGTCAAGCCCGATGTCGACGACCACGGAACGCTCCAGGGTGGCGACCTGTTCCAGCGGCACCCATTGCGCCAGGTCGGTCGTGCCGCCCGTCTCGGATCGCAGCTCACCGCCCGCGATCCGAGCCCGGTAGAAGACAGCCAGCGTGTGCAGGTCGACAATCCCGCCGTCGTAGCTCTCGACGGTCCGGGTCCGCGAGTTCACACCGAGCAGCAGCTCGACCTGCGCCTCGTACCCCGTCTCCTCGGCCACCTCCCGCACGACGGCGTCGAACGGATCCTCGGCGTGCTCGACCCCTCCACCAGGTAGCGTCCAGTGCCGCCGCGCCCGGTCTGGTGAGACCCAGCGGGCGAGCAGCAGACGATCGTCTCGCAAACACACCGCGTACGCGGCGACCCTGAGCCGTTGTGCGATCACAGTGACAGGATCTCGCAGTTCGCGGGCCAAGCGCTGCCCCCACGACACCATCCTGATGCATTACGCACAAGAACTGTCATTATGATGCACGTACGGTATGCCCGCTTTGTGGCGGTGATTTATTGAATTACTGTTACCGGTAAACCGTTAATTGCCATAACAGGGTGGACGACGTCGCGTGTGGAGGGCCCCGAAGGCGCGAGGGAGACGGGCACCTCCCGTCTCCCTCGATTCGAAGTCCTGGCCCAGCCCTATCTGCTCGATCAGGCCGCGGCGCGGTCGGCGAGTGGGCGGCGACGCAGTGCGGTGTCGGTCAGCGAACGCGGGGGCATGGGAGCATTCGGGTTGTACAGGTTGGTCCCGGGCGGCACGATCTCGTCGATTCGGTCGAGGGCCGCGTCGTCCAGGGTCAGCGCGGCGCCCTTGAGGAGATCCTCCAGCTGCGGCATGGTCCGCGGTCCGATGATCGCCGAGGTGACGGCCGGGTGGGCCACTGTGAACGCAATGGCGAGCTGCGGGAGGGTGCAGCCGATGCTCTCCGCGAGGTCGACGAGCTGCTCGACGACGTCGAGCTTGGCGGCGTTTTCCGCGAGCGTGGGATCGAATCGTTCCGGCCGGATTGTGGGACGCCCGGTGGACAGGTCGATGGGCTGGTTCTTGCGGTACTTGCCGGTGAGGAACCCGAAGGCCAGTGGGCTCCAGACAAGCACGCCCATTCCGTAGCGCCGGCAGACGGGCAGGACCGAGGCCTCGATCCCGCGGGCCAGGATCGAGTACGGCGGCTGCTCGGTGCGGAAGCGTCCGAGGCCACGACGCTCGGAGACGTGATGCGCCTCGACGATCTCCTCGGATGGGAACGTCGAGCAGCCGAAAGCACGGATTTTCCCCTGGCGCACGAGGTCGCTGAGCACCGAGAGCGTCTCCTCGACGTCGGTCGAGTCGTCGGGGCGGTGGACCTGGTAGAGGTCGATCCAGTCGGTGTTCAGGCGCCTGAGGCTGTCCTCAACCGCCCTGAGGATCCAACGCCGCGAGTTGCCACTGCGATTGCGGCCCTCGCCCATCTGGAAGTGCACCTTGGTGGCCAGGACAACGTCATCACGGCGCCCCCGCAGCGCCTTGCCGACGATCTCCTCGGACTCTCCCTGCCCGTACATGTCAGCGGTATCGACAAAGTTGATCCCCTGATCCACTGCGGCATGGATCATACGAACGCAATCGTCATGGTCGGAGTTGCAGCCATCCTGGAACATCATGGTCCCGAGGCAGTAGGCACTGACGTGAATGCCAGTTCCACCGAGGGTGCGATAGCGCATGGTGATGCTCCCTTGATTCAGCCGTGATCGCGGAGCGACAGAAGTGTCGACCGCACGGGAACCCTAGGATCTAGAGTTGACTCTAGGTCAAGCCGCTAGCCTGAACGGCATGGCTGAGGTCACCACAAATCTGAGCATCGGGCAGGTCGCCGAACGCACCGGCTTGAGCGTCCACGCGCTGCGCTTTTACGAGCACGAGGGCCTCTTCGTCAACCCTGTGCAACGTGGACCTGGCGGGCGTCGCGTCTACAGCCAGGATGACGTGGACTGGCTCACCGTCTGCATCATCTTGCGCGCCTCCGGCATGCCCCTGCCCGCGCTACGCCGATACGCCGACCTCGTCCGGCAGGGAGCCGGCAACGAGGAAGAACGACTCACGCTCATGCGCGAGCACCAAGCCCACGTCACCACCCAGATCGGCAGACTCGCCGAGTGCCTGGACCTGATCAGGTTCAAGGTCGGGGTGTACGAGGACCTCCTCGACCCGGACAGCGGTGGCGACCGCCAATGCCACGCGGCATCTCCTTCGGCGAACGACGAAGACGCCAACAACATCGGGCTCATCAATGGCCCGCGAGGACCAGTGACGCCGGACCCGGCGCTGAGCCCGTAGTGGTCGTGCCATGGACTAGCTCCAGCGCTTACGGTCAGGTCGTCACTGTCAGCTCTTGCGAAGGCGAGAACCCGTGTCAGCGTCCCACCCCCCGTCGCCGGTGATCACGCATTTCGCGGCCCGCGCCGGCGACCACAACGACCGGGCCATGCAGGCGTCGGGAATGATCGCGGCCGAACTCGCCGCTCGGCTGGGTTCAGCGCCGGTTGTCATCGGGTCACCCGAACCCGCGCTGTGTACCAACTGGGAAGAAGAGTTGGCCGCAGCTCGGCCGGCACTGCGCGCCATGGCAGAGCATTTCGACGAGTTGTTGCGCGACGGCGCCTTTCCGGTCACGGCGCTGAGCCGCTGCGCGGTCGCTCTGGCGACGCTTCCCGTCGTCGCCAGGTATCGCCCGGACGCGGTGGTCGTCTGGTTCGACGCACACGCGGACCTCAACACTCCCCAGAGCAGCACGACCGGCTACCTCGGCGGCCTCGCCTTCAGCGGCCCCCTCGGTATGTGGGACTCCGGCCTGGGACAGGGGCTGAAGCCAGAGAACGCGATCCTTTGCGGGGCACGTGACATCGACCCGGGCGAGCAGCCCCTGATCGATGATGGCGTGATCACGCTGGTCGGGCCAGGACCGGACCTGGCGAAGAGGCTGCGGGCCGCGATCGCCGGCCGTCCGGTCTATGTGCACCTCGACTGCGACGTCCTCGAACCCGGCATCGTGCCCACCGACTACCTCGTTCCCGGCGGCCTCACACTCAGCGAACTCAGATCCGCCGCGCTCGCCATCGGCGATTCCGACCTCGTCGGCTTGGAGATCGGCGAGTTCGAGGCCGGGGAAGACGCCGATGGCCTACCAGTCCACCCCGGTCCGCTCCTGGACGCTCTTCAGCCGCTACTCGACACGGCGGTGGACCTGCGTGCTGTTCCGTAAGGGGTTCGTCCGGGAGCCCTGTCCGGAGCAACCCGGGGTCACGAAGGCGACCCGTCGACAGGGGTGCGCCCGGCCGGCGGCTGGAGCCAGCGATCAAACCAGGCGCGGGTGCGGCGCAGGAGGTCGAGTTGGTGGTGGCGTTCCCGGATCGCGTGGCCCTCTCTCGGATACGTCACGAACTCGTGCTCGACATCGAAGTGGCGCAACGCCCGGTGCAGATACACGGCCTGCCCGAGGGGGACGTTGGTGTCCTCGGCGCCGTGCACGATGAGCACCGGAGTGCGGATCTGACTGGCGAAGGAGATCGGGCTGACCGCGTCGTGCGGGTGTGGTCCGATGCCGGACCAGCCGGTGCTGCCACCCAGCGCCGCCTCGAACTGGCCGTTGTCGCCGGTCGCGGCGAGCATGCCCCAGTCGACGATGCCGGCGCCGACGAGCGCGGCGCGGAAACGGTCGGTCTGGCCGATGGCCCAGGCGGACATGAAGCCGCCGTGGCTCCAGCCGGCGATGCCCAGCCGGTCGGGGTCGGCGACGCCCTCGGCGATCAGTAGGTCGATGCCGGTCAGGATGTCGGTCCACTCCTGCTGACCGACCCGGCCGGCGACGCTGGCGGCGAACTCGTGACCATGGCCCTGGCCGCCGCGCGGGTTGGGCAGGAACACCGCGTAGCCGGCGGCTGCCAGCCACTGCGCGCTGGGGAACCAGAACAGCTGGCAACGATCGGCGTAGCGATCGTACGGGCCGCCGTGCACGATCGTGACCAGCGGGAACGGGCCTTCGGACGCGTTTCTTCCGACCGGGAGGACGAGCAGGCCGTCCAGGTCGAGGCCGTCGACGGCACGGTAGGCCAGCGGCTGTTGGGTGCCGAAGGTGATGCCGTCGAGTTCCGGACGGGTGTGGGTGATGCGTCGCAGCGGCCCCGTTGGCGCTCCGATGTGCACGTTCGGCGGTTCGTAGCGGGCGCCGGTGCGTACCGCGATCGTGTCGCCGGTGGGGGTGGCGGTGAGGTTGTCGAGACGTCCGGGGTGATGCGACAGGGTGGTGAGGTCGGTGTGATCGAGCCTGGCCACCGTGGTGTTCAGGCCGTCGGCGAACACCGCCAGCGGGGCGGTGTCGGTCTGGCAGAGTTCGGTGGGGCAGATCGAGAGGCCAGCGGTGCGGTTGCGGAGGACGCGGCTCTCCACTGCCAGGTCGAACACGGCGGTGCCGGCTTGCAGAAGCGGTGGGGTGAGCGCGACGTAACCGAGGTGCCAACCGTCATCATCCGGCCACCATGCCAGCGACCGTGCGTCGACCGCGACCGGTCCGAGGTTCTGCGCCGTTTCGCTGGTGGGGTCGAACAGGTGCAGCTGGTTGGTGCGTGGCCCGTGGTCGTTGTCGGCGCTGGCCCAGGTCAGCACGGCGAGTGGGCCGCCGTCGGGACGTTGCCGCACCTCCACGACGTGCCGGTCAGCGAACCCCTGCGGGCTGACCACCCGGCCGGTACGCAGGTCGAGCAGGCGCAACCGGGTACGCGGCTCGCGTTCGCCGACCACGATGGCGTCGTCGCGGTCCCGGGCCCGGCGCGCGTCCCGCTCGGTGGGTTCGTCCTCGGCGAGCAGCGCGACCAGGTCGGGATCGCTGAGCGGCAGGTGGTCGATGACGCCGCCGCTCCAGCTGGTGCACGTGGTCACCGTGCCGTCGGCGAGGGTGAGGCGGTGCAGTTGCGGGGTCCCACGCTCGGTGCGGTCGGACAGGAAGAACAGCGTCTGGGAGTCCGCCGACCAGCGTGGCCGGGACTCGGTTGCGGTGTCGGCGGTCGCCCGGCGTGACGCGACACCATCGGTGTCGACGAGCCAGAGCTCGGTGTCGAGGTGGTCACCGGCCCGGCTGATGGGAGCGAGAACGTAGCCGAGCAGTCGCCCGTTCGGGGCGAGTGCCGGGGTCTGCGGCTCACGACCATCGACGACGAGGTCGGCGGTCAGCCCTGTCATTCGATCAGTCTGCCAGCACCGGCGTGGCACCACGAACCGGTGCGCCGCTGACACGTCCGCGCCGGACTCTTCCACGGCGACGTCGAGGCACCGGGATAGCATGCTCACGTCCCGCTGGTGACGGGTGCGAGGAGGATGCCGGTGGTCTGGTGCGGGTACAGCGTCGGGCCGTCAGCTCATCTCCGGCCGCCGGGCCACCTCGATGGTGGAGCAGCGTGACCACGTGTTCTCCGTGGAGGAACGCGACCTGATCCGGGAGCGGTTGTTGCGCCTCGCCGCGCAAGATCCCGCCGTGGTCGGCGCGGCGATCACCGGCTCGCATGCCAGCGGCGATGAGGATCGCTGGTCGGATGTCGATCTGGCCTTCGCGGTCAGCGACCCGCTCGACGTCGTCATGTGTCGGTGGACGCAACTCATGTACCGGGACTTCGCCGCTGTCCATCACTGGGACCTCCCTTCCGGGTCGATGCTCTACCGGGTGTTCCTGCTTCCCCACTGCCTGGAGGTCGACCTCGCCTTCGGCCCGGAAGCCGACTTCGGGCCGCGAGGTCCGAGTTGGCGTCTCATCTTCGGGCAAGCCGCACCGTCCCAGCCGGTTCCGGCGAGCGGTTACGACACAATCGCCGGCCTGGCGTGGCACCACGCCCTGCACGCGCGGATCAGCATCGAGCGAGGCCGATACTGGCAGGCGGAGCACTGGATCAGCGCGATGCGCACCCAGACGATCTCACTCGCTTCCCAGCGCCTGGGTCATGCCACCAGCTACGCCAAAGGCGCCCACCTCCTGCCCACCACCATCACCGGACCCCTCGAAACGACTCTGGTCCGTTCCCTGGACGAGGTCGAGTTACGTCGCGCGCTGTCGGCCGCCGTAGCCGTCCTGAGCACAGAACTCACTCGCACGGACGCGGCCCTGGCCGACCGACTGCGCCCGATTCTCGTCGAACTCGCCGCCAGCTCATGACGATCAACGCGATTGCGGTGATCGGGGCGTAGCAGGAGCATCGTCTCGTGGAGGAGATGATGACCGGCGGCAACATGGGCGGCGCGATACGCGTCGGCGACACCGTTCGGCGTGCTGCCGCCGAATGGAACCCGACCGTGCAGCGCCTGCTGGGGCACCTTCGTGACCGCGGCCTCACCTGGGTGCCGCACCCGTTGGGCACCGACGAGTACGGGCGTGACACCGTCTCGTACCTGCCGGGTGTCGTGCCTCAGTACCCGCTGCCGGCCTGGGTCTGGAGTCGGGAGGTCCTCATCGACGCCGGCGCCCACCTCGCCCACCTTCACCAGGCCAGTCTGGGCTTCGACGTCTCCGGTGCCGTCTGGCAGTCCGCGGTACGACAGCCGGCCGAGGTCATCTGTCACAACGACTTCGCGCCGTACAACATGGTCTTCACCGATGGCCGACTGAGCGGTGTCATCGACTGGGACACGGCCTCGCCAGGCCCCCGGTTGTGGGACGTGGCGTACCTCGCCTACCGGCTGGTGCCGTTGGCGGACCCGAACAACGGCGACGCCATTGACAGTGACCTGGGCGAGCGGGCCCGACGCCTGCGGCTGCTCGCCGCCTCCTACGGCTCGCAGCTGGCGCCGGCGGACGTCCTCCCCGTCGCCGTTGCGCGACTGCACGATCTCGCCGCCTTCACCGAGGCCCGCGCCGACCAGGGTCAGGAGACGGTTCGCAGTCACGTCGAGCTCTACCGCCGCGACGCGGCGTGGATCACGAGGCACGCCGATGAGCTGTGCCAGGAATCCGGCTGAACCACTGGCCAGTGTGACGCCGATTCCGGTGGGTGTCGTGGCGACGTCCCGGTCTGCCAGGAC